>WFPZ01000077.1 GCA_015487335.1 Paracoccaceae bacterium | reverse complement strand
CCAGCCTCGCATTGGCAATCTCCATCTCGCGCGAGGACTTGCCGAAACCGCGCTTGCCGGCCTCGCCGATGCCCTCAAGCTCCGCCCGCACCTGCTTGCCGCCCACCGCGGCAAGGCGGACGGAAACGCGTTTTTCCGCCATGTCGTGTCAACCCGATGTTGCGGCACCGCACGGTGCCAGTGTTCTCCTGCAACATGTATCACGATATGATACATGTTCGACCATGATCATCAGCGTGAAGGGAAAGCTGGCCGCGAACGCCATGCGCGGCAAATACGGCAAGGGCTTCCCCGCCACGCTGGTGAAGCGGACGCGCGCCATGCTGTCGGCGCTGGATGCGGCCGTCGTTCTCGAGGACCTGCGGTTTCCCCCGGGCAACCATCTCGAGGAACTGAAGGGCGATCGCACCGGGCAGCATTCGGTCAGGATCAACGACCAGTGGCGCATCTGCTTTCGCTGGACCGACGAAGGCCCGGCCGATGTCGAAATCGTGGACTACCATTGAGCGCCACGGGAAAGGAAACGAGATGACCATGCTGCAAGACCCGTCGCACCCGGGTGATGTGCTCAAGGAACTGTATCTCACGCCGCTCGGCATGAGCGCGATAGCGCTGGCCCGGGAACTGCATGTGCCGCGCACCCGGATCGAGCGGCTGGTGAAGGGCGAAACCGGGGTTTCCGCCGACACTGCCATGCGGCTGGCGAAGTTCTTCGGCACCACGCCGGAATACTGGCTGAACCTGCAGCGCGCCTGGGACCTGGCGCGGGCGCGCGAGCAGGTGGATGTCTCAGACATCACCCCGCTCAAGGTCGCCTGACGCGATCCGTTCGTTCAGCTTTGCCGCCATCACGGCCTCGATGGCCGGCATCAGTTCGGCCACCACGACGCCCGGCACACCCAGCGCCCGCGCCATAGCCAGCGCCGCGCCCATGTCCCAGCCTATGATGCCGCCCGAGGGGGTCACGCGCAACTGCCCACCCAGGCGCCCCACCAGGTCCCAGACCTGCACGCCCTCATTCGTCTGCGGCGCATTCAGTCGTTGCGGGCAGTCGGGGCATGTTAGCGGACAGGCTTGGCAGTACCCATCGCCCCCGCCGAAGACCCAGTCGGCAAGGGCGGTGAGACGTTTTTTTCCTGCTCCAGCAGCAGGCCCTTCGCGACATAGCCGGTCTGGAACGCCTCGAAGAGCGGCCAGAGGTCCAGAAGTGCGTCAATGGCTTCCGGGTTCGGCTCGATGGGCTTGCCGTCGGCGTCGCCCACGCCCTCCCAGTCGAGGATCGCGACCCGAGCCAGCGCCTTTGCGAACGCCAGCGCGCTTTCCTCGTCGCCGGCCTCCTCGCCCAGCGCCTGCACCGCCGGGTCGCCCCGAGCCGCCACCATGAGCGCGGTGGTCAGGGGCCGCAGCTGCACCCGCACTCCATGGCCAAGGTCCAGCCACGCGGGTTCATTGGAGAGTTCAAGTCGGATCATGATCAGTAGCTCGCCACCTGGTTCTTCAGAACGACCGTGCACATCTGCCCGGCCACGGAGTCGTATGCCGCCTGCCAGTCGAAACTGGCCTGGATGCCCTGTGGCCCCTGGATTTCCACCCGGGGGCGCGGCAGGTAGACGGCATGGGCGGTGATGGTCAGGCTGACATTGGTCGAGATCACCCACGAGAATTCGAGGCTGGCCGATGTGCCGTTCAGCGCCTGGTCCATCAACGTCGTGTCGGCAAAGCGCACGTCGATCTTGCCGGTGAGCGCGGCAATGGAAGGGTCCGCCCCGTCGATGCGCCCATCGTTGCGGATGGTCTCGATGCGCTCGACATTGTTCGCATAGGTCAGATCGGCCGAGACGATGTTGCCAAGCGCGGTGCCGCCCCGCTTGATCGCGCCGTTGAAGTGGCCGAAGCGCTGCAGGGCGTAGGCCGTGGGCGTGCCGGCCGCCGTGGCGGTGGCGACATTCTCACCCTGCGCGACCAGCTTGACGTCCGCCGTCAGCAGGCCAGATCGCTGCATCTGCAGGCTCAGTTGGTCCAGCACGCAGCCGGTGTACATGGCGAAGCGCGGAATTTCCGGCATCGCCACCTCGATGGCCATGCTGGGCAACGCCCACGAGCCTGACTTGAAGGTATGGGTCTTGTTGGTGGTGCCGGTAGTGGTCGGCGCCCCGAAGGCCGCCTTGAGCCAGAAGCCGAAGGCCTCGGCGTCGAGCGGCACCTTGATGTCGCCGTCGGCCGTTACCGCGTCCTTGATCGGGGCCAGCGGGTCGCGGCCGTATCCCAACAGTTCCGAGGCCAGCAGCGGTTGCTCCGCCCCAAGTGAAGCGCTGGCAAAGGGCATCTGCATGAAGCCGGATGCCGGCGCGGTTCCATAGGTGGTCTCGAACGCGGCCGCGAGTTGCGACCGCGCGCCTTGGGCGCGTGCCATGGTAATCTCCTCAAATGGTGGGTTCAGGCCAAGGGATCGGCCGTCGAATAATGCAACACCACCGGGACGACGGCGGCTTTCAGCGCCTGCCCGCCTTCGACTGGCAGATCAACCGGGCGCGGCGCGTCAGCCTCGACCCAGTTGCAGAGGCCGCCCAGCGTGCGGTCGGCGGCCAGTGCCGCGCCGATGCTGGCGCAAAGCGCATCGAAGGCTGCGTCACGGTCCGCGCCCTGCACCACCGCCTCGATCTCGGCGCGGTGCTGGTAGTGGTAGGTGAGCGGCGACAGCGTCACCTCGGGCTCCCCCGGCTCGCCGTCGCGCAGGATCACCAGCCCGCCCGCCGGCACCCGCTCGGGCAGCACCTCGCCGCGCAGGACGGTCGCGGGCAGCGCCGAGAGCCGCGCGTGCAGCGCGGCGAGGATGGTTTCGCGAAGTGTGGGCATGGTTTCCGCACGGGACCTTTCATTCGGCAGGTGATCGTGCTAGGTATTACCTGTGGATACTACCGGAGACTGTTCACATGGGCGCCATCAGACCTATCGCCGTCAAGCTCGACCAGGACCTGCGCGACCGCCTGCAGCACCTGGCCGAGGCGCGCGACCGCTCCACCCACTGGCTGATGCGCAAGGCAATCGAACAGTTCGTCGAGCAAGAGGAAAAACGCGAGGCCCTGCGCCAGGCTGCCCTGAAGGCCTGGGCCGAATACCAGGAAACCGGCCTTCACGTCACCCATGACGAGGCCGATGCCTGGCTGGCCCGGCTGGAAGCAGGCGACGCGGCAAAGGCCCCTGAATGCCACGAGTGATCTGGACGCCGGCCGCGCTTGCCGACGTCGACCGGCTGCATGACTTCCTGAAAGACAGGAACCCGCTGGCCGCGCGCCGGGCCGTGCGTGCGATCCGCGAGGGGCTGAACCTTCTGGCCGACCAGCCGCAGGTCGGCCGCCCGGTCGAGAACATGGAGCCGGAATTTCGCGAATGGCTGATCAGCTTCGGCGACAGCGGCTATGTCGCGCTCTATCATTTCGATGGCGAGGACGCTGTCATCCTTGCCGTTCGGCATCAACGGGAGGCGGGCTATTGAATGCGGTTCCGTGACTGCCCCGCGTCGCCGTGAAGAGCTGGTGTCAGGATCCGCTTTCGGCCCCGTGCCTCACGATATCCGTCAGCCGCGCAGGCAGATCTCGCCGCCCGTGCAGGAAATCGACGATGATCACCCGGTCGGGCTCATCCACGAACACGATCAGATGCCCCCCGCAGCGGGTGAAGCGCAGATCTTCGGGCAGGCGCGGATCAATGACCTTGCGGGGGCTGTTGAAAAAGGCGGTATCTGCGCGGTAACGCGCGTTGAGAGGGCGGCGCCTTCCGGTTTGTCCATTTTCCGACCAGCGGCGGCCTGGTTGTCGTTCAGGAGGGCGCCAGGCAGCGCTTGGGGGCTACAATGGTGCGGAACAGGCT
>WFPZ01000076.1 GCA_015487335.1 Paracoccaceae bacterium | reverse complement strand
GTGATGACCAAGCTCGACGGCACCGCGCGCGGGGGCGTGCTGGTGGCGCTGGCCGACCGCTTCGGCCTGCCGATCCATGCCATCGGCGTGGGCGAGCAGATCGACGATCTCGCCCCCTTCGACCCGGAGGAATTCGCCCGTGCGCTCACCGGCGCCGAGGGCTGAGGGCGTTCAGGCCTCGGGGGGCGGTTCCAGCTCGTCGGGGCTTTTCTCGAAGCGGCGCAGCAGCCACAGCACCACCAGCGCCATCCCGGTGGCGAGTGCGGCAAGCGGTATCTGCCCGGCCCCGGCCGCCATCCCCACGGCGCCGGCCAGCCACATGCCCGCGCCCGTGGTGAGCCCGTGGATGTGGCCGCGGGCGTTGATGATGGTGCCCGCCGCCAGGAAGGCAACGCCCGAGGTGACCGCCACCACCAGGCGCAGCGGATCGAACTTGACGCTTTCGTCGCCCGCCCAGGGCACCTCGATCATGCCGAAGGCCACCAGCGTGAACACGCAGGCCGCCAGCGAGATCATCATGTGGGTGCGCATGCCGGCGGGCTTGGAGTGGAGGTGGCGCTCCCAGCCGATCGCCCCGCCAAGGGCCATTGCCGCGAGAAGCCGCAGCACCACGACGGAAAAGGGCAGGGGTGCGAAAGGGTTGGAAAGCTCCGTGGCCAGAACCTCAGGCATCGCGGGATCTCCTGCGCGGGGGCCCGCCCAGCCTAACGGGGCGTGCCTGCCCTGTCGAGGGCGCCCCCGCCCTTGCCGGAGGGCGCCATGAGCGCCTGGCTGATCTCGCTGGAGGGCACCGGCGCGGGGCGCGAGCTGGCCCTGTGGCTGGCGCTTTTCGCCGCCTTCCTGCACGCCTTCTTCGGGGCGCTGCAGAAGGGCCGGCACGACCCGTGGCTGTCGCGCGGGGCGATCGATTTGTGCTATTCCGCCATGGTTGCCCCCTTCGCGCTGTTCGTGGTGCCCTGGCCCGAGCCGGGGCTGTGGCCGATTCTGGCCGGCGCGGTGGTGATCCACCTGGGCTACAAGCTGTCACAGGCCACCGCCTATTCGCGGGGGGCCTACACGGTGGTCTATCCGGTGGTGCGCGGCACCGGGCCGCTGTTTGCGGTGATCGGCGCGGGGGTGGTGTTCGGCGAGGTGTTCAGCACCATCCAGTGGCTGGGGGTGGCGACGCTGGTCGCCGGCATCCTCGGGCTTGCGGCCTACAACCTGCGCCACATCGAGATGGAGCGCGACACCCTGGCCGCGGCCCTGTGGCTGGCGGTGCTCACCGGCGGGTTCGTGGCGCTTTACACCACCTGGGATGCCTACGGCATCCGCGCCACCGCCAACCCCTTCACCTTCCTGGCGTGGTTCTTCTTCCTCGACGGGCTGACCATGCCGCCGGTGGCCTTCCTGCGCTGGCGGCAGATGCGGCCGCGCCCGGCGGCGGGGCCGCTGATGGCGCGCGGGGTGCTGGGCGGGGTGGTGGCCTTTCTCAGCTTCGGCTCGATCATGCTGGCCACCCGGCTGGACAAGGTGGGCGAGGCGGCGGTGCTGCGCGAGACCTCCACCGTTTTCGCCGCCCTGATCGGCTGGCTCGTGCTCAAGGAGCGGGTCGGGCCGCGGCGGCTGATGCTTATGGCGTTGATCGCGGCGGGGGCCGTGATAGTAGAGATGGGCGGATGACGGAGAGCGAGATGAGCGAGAAGAAGATCAACCCGGTCACCAAGGCGGTGCTGGACCTCGGCCCGGTGGCGCTGTTCTTCGTGGGCTACCTGGCGCTGCGCGAGCGCAGCTTCACCATCGGCGGCAGCGAGTATTCGGGCTTCATCGTGGTGACCGCACTTTTCGTGCCGATGTTCGCCTTCACCACGTGGCTGTTGTGGCGCCTTACCGGCAAGCTGGCGAAGATGCAGATCGTCACCCTGGTTCTGGTGGTGCTGTTCGGCGGCATGACCGTGTGGTTCAACGACGAGCGCTTCTTCAAGATGAAGCCCACCATCATCTATCTGCTGTTCGGCGGCGTGCTGCTGACGGGCCTGTTGCGCGGCCGGTCCTACCTGCAGTTCGTGATGGAAGAGGTCATGCCGCTGCGCGACGAGGGCTGGATGAAGCTCACCCGGCGGGTCACGGCCTTCTTCTTCGCCCTGGCCTTTCTCAACGAGGTGATCTGGCGCACCATGTCCACCGACGCCTGGGTACAGTTCAAGACCTTCGGCCTGACCGCGGCGATCTTCCTGTTCTTCATGAGCCAGGGCCGGCTGTTCTCCGAATACGCGGTGGAAGGCGACGAGGACGGCTGAGCGTCGCCTCTCGCCCGGCACCTGCCGCAGGGGAGCATTTTCCGGCAAGGTGAAGATCGGCGCCTGACGCCCCGGCCGGGTGGCTTTCGGGCACCGGTCCCGGGCTCATCCCTTCTGCCCGAACAGGATCTTCCGGGCCTTCTTGTCGTCCTGCAGCCTGGAGCGCCTCTCGGCGGCCAGCGCCCGGCCCGCCTGCACGCCGGGGCGGTTGCCGACCAGCTCCAGCCAGCGGGCCATGTTCGGCTTGTCGTCAAGCGTCTGTTCCTGTCCCTTCCACAGCGAGGCCCAGGGCCAGATCGCCATGTCGGCGATCGAGAAGAAATCTCCGGCGACATATTCGTTTTCGGCCAGCCGGGTGTCGAGCACCCGGTAGAGGCGGGCGGTTTCGTTGCGGTAGCGCTCCCTGGCGTAGGGCAGGTCGTTGGGCGGATCCATCGCAGGGGCGTATTTGAGGAAGTGATGCGCCTGGCCGGCCATCGGCCCCAGGCCCCCCACCTGCCAGAACAGCCACTCCTCCACCGCCACCTGCTGGCGCGGGGTGGCGCCGTGGAAAAGGCCGGTCTTGCGGGCGAGATATTGCAGGATCGCCCCCGATTCGAACACCGGGACCGGCGCCCCGTCCGGGCCTTCGGGATCAACGATGGCGGGTATCCGGTTGTTGGGAGAGATCTTCAGGAATTCCGGGCGGAACTGATCTCCCGCCCCGATGTCCACGAGGTGAAGCTCATAGGGCAGGCCCATCTCTTCCAGTGCGATGGAAATCTTCCAGCCATTCGGCGTGGGCCAGTAGTAGAATTCGATCGGTTCGGTCATTCCGGCCTCCTGATGCCTGGCCAGCATGGGCGGATCTTGCGGCCGGAGCAAGGGCAGGCAGAGGTTGACCTCGCCTGTGCGCGGGATTATCGGGGGCCTGTTCGTGGCGATTTGTTCACCGGATTGCGGGCCACGTTAAACAACCCGCTAAAGAGGTCTGGGCGATCTTTCGAAACCCCCGGCGCTCTGGTTGCGGTGGGGGTTTTTTGATGCGGCGGAGGCGCGCGATGGCGAAAGAGTGGAAGAACCGGACGAAGCTGGTGCACACCGGCACCCGCCGCAGCCAGTATGGCGAGGTTTCCGAGGCGATCTTTCTCACCCAGGGGTTCGTCTATGACAGCGCCGAAGCGGCGGAGGCGCGCTTCGTGCAGGCCGGCGAGGACGAATTCATCTACGCCCGCTACGGCAACCCCACGGTGCGCATGTTCGAAGAGCGCATGGCGGCGCTGGAGGGCACCGAGGACGCCTTCGCCACCGCCAGCGGCATGGCGGCCGTCAACGCGGCGCTGATGTCGGTGTTGCAGGCGGGCGATCACGTGGTCTCCTCGCGGGCTCTGTTCGGCTCGTGCCTCTACATCCTCGAGGAGGTGCTGGCCCGCTTCGGGGTGGAGGTGACGCTGGTGGACGGGCGCGACAACGCCGCCTGGGAGGCGGCCATCCGCCCCGATACCAGGGCGGTGTTCCTGGAATCGATCTCCAATCCCACGCTGGAGATCGTCGATCTGCGGCATGTGTGCACGCTTGCCCATGCGGTCGGTGCGGTGGTGATCGTGGACAACGCCTTCGCCACGCCGGTGTGGTCCTACGCCCATGCGGCGGGGGCCGATCTGGTGGTCTATTCCACCACCAAGCACGTGGACGGGCAGGGGCGCTGCCTGGGCGGGATCGTCCTGGGCCGGCGCGATCTGATCCGCGGCAGGATCGAGCCCTTCGTCAAGCACACCGGCGGGGCGATGAGCCCGTTCAACGCCTGGGTGATGCTGAAATCGCTCGACACCCTCGATCTGCGGGTGCGCGCCCAGACCGAGACCGCCCGCGCCGTGGCCCACGCGCTGGCCGGACACCCGGCGGTGGAGCGGGTGCTTTATCCGCACCATCCGGCCCATCCCCAGCACGCGCTCGCCCGCGCCCAGATGGAGGCGGGGGGCACGGTGCTTTCCATCGAGGTGAAGGGCGGCAAGGAGGGCGCCTTCCGCTTTCTCAACGCTCTGGAAATATTCACGATTTCCAACAATTTCGCCGATGCCAAGAGCATCGTCACCCATCCCGCCACCACCACCCACCAGCGCCTGCCCGACGAGCAGAAGGCGCTTCTGGGCATCTCTCCGGGGCTGGTGCGGATCTCGCTGGGCCTGGAGGATCCCGAAGACCTGATCGCCGATCTGGAAAGGGCGCTGGAGGCCGTAGAGACGCCTTGATTTGGCAATTCGCCGCTGGTGACTTACATAGGAGCGGCGAACAGCGGCAGGGAGTATCCCATGAATGTCCAGTCCAAGAACGTGGGCCACAGGCCCGACCGTGACCAGGCCGAGGCGGCGCTCGAAGTGCTCAAGCGCTGGGCGGCGCAGGCTTCGGAGACCGAGATCGCCGAGCTGCACCCCAACATCTCGCGCCTGCTGCCGGGGCGCGAGGTGGGCAACTACCCGGCCCTGATGCGCGCCTACCCCGAGGAATTCGAGGTGGACGAGGCCTATCGGCAAAGCCTCCCCGACCTGCAGAACGGCCCCTCCAGCCTGATCCGCGGCGCCCGGCGGCACATCCAGCACGTGGGCATTTCCAACTTCCGCCTGCCGATCCGCTACCACACCCGCGAGGGGGGCGAGCTGACGCTGGAAACCTCGGTCACCGGCACCGTCAGCCTGGAGGCGGGCAAGAAGGGCATCAACATGTCGCGCATCATGCGCACCTTCTACAAGCACGCGGAAAAGACCTTCAGCTTCGAGGTGATCGAGACCGCGCTGGACGAATACAAGACCGATCTGGAAAGCTTCGACGCCCGTATCGAGATGCGCCTTTCCTTCCCGATGAAGATTCCCAGCCTGCGCTCGGGGCTGGAGGGGTTCCAGTATTACGACATCGCGCTGGAACTGGTGGAAACCGGCGGGGTGCGCAAGAAGATCATCCACCTCGATTACGTCTATTCCTCCACCTGTCCCTGCTCGCTGGAGCTGTCCGAGCACGCCCGGCAAATCCGCGGCCAGCTGGCAACGCCGCATTCGCAGCGCTCGGTGGCGCGCATCTCGGTGGAGATGATCTGCGAAGGCCCCTGCCTGTGGTTCGAGGATCTGATCGAGCTGTGCCGCGAGGCGGTGCCTACCGAGACCCAGGTGATGGTCAAGCGCGAGGACGAGCAGGCCTTCGCCGAACTCAACGCCGCCAATCCGATCTTCGTGGAAGATGCCGCGCGGCTGTTTTCCGAGGCCCTGCAGAACGATCCGCGGATCGGCGATTTCCGCGTCATCGCCAGCCATCAGGAAAGCCTGCACAGCCACGATGCGGTGAGCATCCTGATCGAGGGAGACACCTTCGACAGCGAAAGCCTCGACCCGCGGCTTTTCAGCACCCTCTACCACACCGGCTGAGCGCGCCGCTTGACAGGCTCCGCGGCCCCGTCCAAGCCTAGCCCCCATGTTTGACCTTCGCCCGGTGGGATATGTGATCGGCCTTCTGGTTGCCGCGCTGGGCGCGACCATGGTCTTTCCGCTGCTCACCGATCTGGTGGACGGCAACGGCCAGTGGCCGGTGTTCCTCGAATCGGCGGCGATCACCGCGGTGACGGGCGGGCTTCTGGCGCTGGCCTGCGCCAACTCGGTGGGCGAGCGTCTTTCGGTGCAGCAGCTGTTTCTGCTGGCCGCCGGGGTGTGGGCGGTGCTGCCGGTGTTCGGGGCCATCCCCTTCATGCTGGGGGCCACGCAATCGAGCTTCGCCGATGCCTATTTCGAGGCCATGTCAGGGCTGACCACCACCGGCTCGACGGTGCTCAGCGGGCTGGACGATCTGCCGCGCGGGCTGCTGTTCTGGCGCTCGATGCTGCAGTGGTTCGGCGGTATCGGGATCATCATCGTGGCCATGGTGTTTCTGCCCGAACTGCGGGTGGGGGGGATGCAGATCTTCCGTTCCGAGGCCTTCGAGACCGGCGAGAAGGTGCTGCCGCGGGCGGCCGAGATCGCGGCGCGGATCTCGGGCATCTACATCGGGCTGACATTCGCCAACGTCATTGCCTATCTGATGGCGGGCATGAGCGGCTTCGACGCCGTCAACCACGCCATGACCACCATGTCGACGGGGGGTTTTTCCACCTATGACGCCTCTTTCGGCACCTTCCAGGGGCCGGCGGAATATGTCGCGGCGGTGTTCATGGTGCTGGCCAGCCTGCCCTTCGTGCGCTACGTGCAGTTCGTCACGGGCACCGCGAAGCCGCTGTTGCGCGACACCCAGGTGCACGCCTTCATCGCCACCATGAGCGTCCTGATCCTGCTGCTGACCCTCTACCGCATCTTCATCAACCTCGATCATCCCGAAAGCTCGTTCCGCGAAGCGGTGTTCAACGTCACCTCGATCATGACCGGCACCGGCTTTGCCAGCGTCGACTACCAGCTGTGGGGCGGCTTTCCGGTGGTGGTGTTCTTCTTCCTCGGCCTGATCGGGGGGTGTGCGGGCTCCACCTGCTGTTCGGTCAAGATCTTCCGCTACCAGATCCTGCTGTCGGCGATCCGCTCGCAGATCCGGCGCATTCACTCGCCCCACGCCGTCGCGCGCCCCCATTACGACGGCCGCCCGGTTGGCGAAGAGGTGCTGTCCTCGGTGATGGTGTTCTTCGTGGCCTTCATCCTCACGCTGGGCATCGTCACGGTGCTTCTGTCCATGACCGGGCTCGATTTCGTGACTTCCGTCTCGGGCGCGGCCACCGCGGTGGCCAACATCGGCCCCGGCCTGGGCGATGTGATCGGGCCGTCGGGCAACTTCTCGTCGCTCAGCGACACGGCGAAGTGGATCCTGTCGTTCACCATGCTGGCCGGGCGGCTGGAGCTGATGGTGGTCTTCGTCCTCTTCACCCCGCGGTTCTGGAGAGCGTGATGGCCGGCACCACCCTTGGCGCGGAACTGGCCAGGGCTCTGAAGGCGCGCGGCGTGGAGCTGGTCTTCGGCGTTCCCGGGGTGCACAACATCGAGCTTTACCGCGGCCTGGAAGAGGCCGGCATTGCCCACGTGCTGGCCCGCCACGAGCAGGGCGCGGGCTTCATGGCCGACGGCTATGCCCGTGTTTCCGGCCGCCCCGGGGTGGCCTTCGTCATCACCGGCCCGGGGCTGACCAACATCATGACGCCCCTGGGCCAGGCCTGGTCGGACAGCGTGCCGCTGCTGGTGATCTCCTCCTGCCTGCCCGAGGGCGAGGCCACGCCGGGGCGGCTGCACCAGATGCGCGACCAGCTGGGGGCGGGGCGGGCGGTCTGCGCGCAGTCGCACATGGCCCGCAGCGCCGAGGAAGCCTTCGAGCTGCTCGACAGCGCCTTTGCCGCCCTCGCCACCGGCCGCAGGCGGCCCTGGCAGCTGTCCATTCCCGTCGATCTGCTGGCCTCTCCCGCCGGCCCGGCGCCGCAATGGGCGCGAGACCGCGTGGAACGGCCGCCGGCCCCCGAAGGGGCCGCCGCGCGCCTGGCGGAGATGCTCGAGGCGGCCGAGCGGCCGCTGTTCATCTTCGGCGGCGGTGCGGTGGGGGCGGCGGAGGCGGCGCGCGAGGTGGTGCGCCGCGCCGGTGCGGCGGTATTCACCACCTATGCCGGGCGGGGGGTGGTGCCGGCCAGCCACCCGCTGTCCTTCGGGGCCTTTCTCGCCCGTCCCGACAGCGCCGCCGTCATCGCCCGGGCCGATCTGGTGGTGGCGGTGGGCACCGAACTGGCCGAGGTCGACCTGTGGCGCGAGGACCTGGGCCGCGAGGGCCCGCTGGTGCGCATCGACATCGACGAGGTGGTGCTGGAAGACGCTCACGGGGCGGAGTTTCCCATCCGCGCCGAGGCTGGCGCCTTTCTGTCCGCGCTGGCGCCGCTTGTGCGCGAATCGCCGCCGAAGTGGGAGGCCGGCGAGGTCGCCCGCATCCGGGCCGCCTTCCGCTCCCAAAGCGCGGCCGAGCGCCCCGGCATCGCCGAATATGCCGATGCCCTGCGCGCGGTGCTGGACGACGGGGCGCATGTCTTTTCGGACATGACCCAGTTAGCCTATGTGGCCAAGGAGGTCTTCCCCATGGAGGAGCCCGGCCACTGGCACCACCCCTTCGGCTTCGGCACCCTGGGCTACGCCCTGCCCGCGGCGATCGGCGGCAAGCTGGCGCGCCCGGAGGCGGATGTGGTGGCGATTGCCGGCGACTACGGCTTTCAGTACACCCTGCAGGAGCTTGGCGTCGCCGCCGAGCTGGGCCTCGCCCTGCCGCTGGTGCTGTGGGACAACGACCGGCTGCAGGAGATAGAGGACAGCATGGTGCGCAGCCAGATCGCGCCCCGGGCGGTGCGTGCGCTCAACCCCGATTTCGCCCTGCTGGCACGGGCCTGGGGGCTGGGCTATGCGCGCGCCGAGACGCCGGAGGCCTTTGCCGGGGCGCTGCGCGCGGCCCTTGCGGCAGACGGGCCGGTGCTGGTGCATGCCGGGCCGGGGCTTCGGCCTGTGCCAGGAGGCTGAAACAGGCAGGCCGCCGGAGGGATCCCGCCTCGCGAAGGCGTGCGCCAAAGCGCAATTGACCCCCGCCGCACCAGTGCCTATTGAGGACGCGCTTTCGGGAAGGGTAGCAGATGGCCGAGACAGGCAAGACACCGCGAAGTTTTCAGGAAATCGTCCTGCGGCTTCAGGCCTATTGGGCCGGGCAGGGCTGTGCGGCGCTTCAGCCCTATGACATGGAAGTGGGGGCGGGCACCTTTCATCCGGCCACCACGCTGCGCGCGCTGGGGTCGCGGCCCTGGGCTGCGGCCTATGTTCAGCCCTCGCGCCGGCCCACCGACGGGCGCTATGGCGAAAACCCCAACCGGATGCAGCACTACTACCAGTTTCAGGTGATCATCAAACCCAGCCCGCCCGATCTGCAGGATCTCTATCTCGGCAGTCTCGAGGCGATCGGCATCGACATGGCCCTGCACGACATCCGCTTCGTCGAGGACGACTGGGAAAGCCCGACGCTGGGTGCCTGGGGCCTGGGTTGGGAGGTGTGGTGCGACGGCATGGAAGTTTCGCAGTTCACCTATTTCCAGCAGGTGGGCGGGCATGATTGCCACCCCGTCTCGGGAGAGCTGACCTACGGGCTGGAGCGGCTGGCGATGTACGTGCTGGGCATCGACCACGTGATGGACATGCCCTTCAATGATCCGGACGCCCCGATCGCGTTGAAATACGGCGATGTCTTCCGCCAGACGGAGGAGGAATACTCGCGCTGGAACTTCGACGTGGCCGACGTGGAGATGCTGTTTCGCCATTTCGAGGATGCCGAGGCCGAGTGCCGGCGCATCCTCGCCCAGCCCGAGACAGACCCCAAGACCGGCAAGCGCATCGTCATGGCCCACCCGGCCTATGATCAGTGCATCAAGGCCAGCCACATCTTCAACCTGCTCGACGCCCGCGGCGTGATCTCGGTGACCGAGCGGCAGGCCTACATCGGGCGCGTGCGCGCCCTGGCAAAGGCCTGCGCCGATGCCTTCATCCGGACCGAAGCGGGAGGGCAGGCGGCATGACGGGAAACATGACGGGAAAGCTGCTGGTCGGAATCATCGCGCTGTCGGCGGTGCTGTTCGGCGGCGGGATCTACTATTTCCAGATCTACGGTTTCTACGAGGAGATCGACCCGGCCTCGCCCGCGGCCGAGATCCGCCTCACCCCTCCCGGCGGGGAGGCCGAGGCGATTCCCGTCAGCGGCTTTCGGGGGATCGATGCCAACAGTTCTCCCATCCGCTACCGCTCCTGCTTCACCGCCGGGCAGAGCCAGCAGGAACTGGCCGAGGCCTACGCCGCCCATCCCGAGCCCGTGCCGCTGACCGCCCCGGGCTGGTTCGACTGTTTCGATGCCCGTCAGATCGGGGCCGATATCGAGGCGGGCAGGGCGGTGGCGCTGATGGGGGAAGAGAACATCACCTACGGCGTCGACCGCGTGGTCGCCATCTATCCCGACGGGCGCGGCTATGCCTGGCAGCAGCTCAACCGCTGCGGCGAAAAGGTTTTCGCCGGCGATCCCCCGCCTCAAGGATGCCCCCCGCCGCCTGGAAGGACCGAGTGATGCCCGATCTTCTGGTCGAACTGTATTCCGAGGAAATCCCCGCCCGCATGCAGGCCCGCGCCCGCGAGGATCTCAGGCGGCTGGTCACCGACGGGCTGGTGGAGGCCGGGCTGACCTATGCCTCCGCCGGGGCCTTCTCCACCCCGCGCCGGCTGGCGCTTTCGGTCGAGGGCCTGGCGGGCAAAAGCCCCACCGTGCGCGAAGAGCGCCGGGGCCCGCGGGTGGATGCGCCCGAGAAGGCGCTGGCGGGCTTCCTGCGCGCCACCGGGCTGCGCAAGGAAGAGCTCGAGCAGCGCGAGGACAGGAAGGGCAAGGTCTGGTTCGCGGTGATCGAGCGCCCCGGCCGCCCGGCCGACGAGATCGTGGCCGAGGTGCTTGAGCGGACCATCCGCCAGTTTCCCTGGCCCAAGGCCATGCGCTGGGGGGCGGGCACGCTGCGCTGGGTGCGTCCGCTGCACTCCATCCTGTGCCTGCTCTCCGACGAGGCCGGCGCGCGGGTGGTCCCGCTGGAGGTGGACGGCATCGCCGCCTCGGATACCTCTCGAGGCCACCGCTTCATGGCGCCGGGGGCCTTTTCCGTTGCAGGCTTCGACGATTACGTGGCGAAGTTGAAGAAGGCGCATGTGCTGCTCGACCACGCCGAGCGGGCCGGGCACATCCGCAACGAGGCCGCCAACCTGGCCTTCGCCCAGGGGCTGGAGCTGGTGGAGGACGAGGGCCTGCTGAGCGAGGTCGCGGGGCTGGTGGAATGGCCGGTGGTGCTGATGGGCGAGATAGGCGAGGCCTTCCTCGAGCTGCCGCCGGAGGTGCTGCGCACCTCGATGAAGGAGCACCAGAAGTTCTTTTCGGTGCGCAACCCCGCAAGCGGCCGGATCGAGCGCTTCATCACCGTGGCCGACCGCGAGACCGCCGATCACGGCGCCACCATCCTGGCCGGCAACCGCAAGGTGCTTTCGGCGCGGCTGTCGGATGCCCGCTTCTTCTGGGAAAACGATCTGCGCACGGTGCGTGAATCGGGGCTGGAGGGCATGGCCGCGCCGCTGGCGCAGGTCACCTTCCACAACCGGCTGGGCAGCCAGGCCGAGCGGATCGCCCGCATCGCGGAACTGGCCCGCGATCTGGCCCCTTGCGTCGGTGCCGACCCCGAGATCGCGGCGCTGGCCGCGCGGGTGGCCAAGGCCGATCTGGCCTCGCAGATGGT
>WFPZ01000075.1 GCA_015487335.1 Paracoccaceae bacterium | reverse complement strand
GCCCTTCTCGAGCATCTCCAGCCGGCGGTTGACGCGGGAATTCAGGCTGATCGACTTGCCGAAGACCGTCAGGTAGACGCCTTCGACGATCACCAGGACCGAGATGAAGATCAGGCCGTAGATGAGGGGTTCCGCACTGATGACCATTACCGTTGTTCTCCCTCGAAAGGTTCGAAAATGCTTGCCGGCAGTTCGTAGCCCCACATCTTGAAGCGCTCGGAGAAATGGCTGCGCACGCCGGTGGCGGTGAAATGGCCGATGATCTTGTTGTCGGGCGTCAGGCCGACGCGCTGAAAGCGGAAGACCTCCTGCATCGAGATCACGTCGCCCTCCATGCCGGTGATCTCGGTGATCGAGACCATCCGGCGCGAACCGTCCTGCAGGCGGGAGGCCTGCACGATCAGGTTGACGGCCGAGGCGATCTGGGAGCGCACCGCCTTGATCGGCATTTCGATGCCGGCCATGGCGATCATGTTCTCCAGCCGGCTCACCGCGTCGCGGGCCGAGTTGGCGTGGATCGTGGTCATCGAGCCGTCATGGCCGGTGTTCATGGCCTGCAGCATGTCGATCACCTCCTCGCCGCGGGTCTCACCCACGATGATGCGGTCGGGGCGCATGCGAAGCGCGTTGCGCAGGCAGTCGCGCTGGGTGACCGCGCCCTTGCCTTCCACGTTGGGCGGGCGGCTTTCCATCCGGCCCACGTGGGTTTGCTGCAGTTGCAGTTCGGCGGTGTCCTCGATGGTGAGGATGCGCTCGGAGTCGTCGATGAAGGAAGACAGCGCGTTCAGCGTGGTCGTCTTGCCCGAGCCGGTCCCGCCCGAGACGATGATGTTGAGCCGGGTTGCCACCGCGGCCTGCAGGTAGGCGGCCATTTCCTCGGTGAAGGCGCCGAAGCGGACAAGATCGTCGACCGAAAGTTTTTCCTTCTTGAACTTGCGGATCGAGACCAGCGAGCCGTCCACCGCGATCGGCGGCACCATGGCGTTGAAGCGCGAACCGTCCGCCAGGCGGGCGTCCACGTAGGGGTTGGATTCGTCCACCCGGCGGCCGACGGCGGAGACGATCTTGTCGATGATCCGCAGCAGGTGCTTTTCGTCCTTGAAGGTGGTGTCGGTCAGCTCCAGCTTGCCGTTTCTCTCCACGAACACCTGATGCGGGCCGTTGACCAGGATGTCGTTGACGGTGTCGTCCTTCAAGAGCGGCTCCAGCGGGCCGAGGCCCACCACCTCGTCGTACAGTTCCTGGTTGAGGGTCGTCCGCTCCTCGCGGTTGAGCACCACTTCCATCTCTTCCAGCGCCTCGGCGGCGATGGCAGAGATTTCCGCGCGCAGGTCTGCTTCCGATGCGGTTTCCAGCGCTGCGAGGTTCAGATCGTCCAGGAGGCGCTTGTGCAGCTCGACCTTGATCTCGCTGAGCCGTTCCTTGCGCTTCTTCTCCTTGTCCATGGGCACCACCTGGGCCGGGGCCTTTGCGGCCCGGCGCTGGGTCTTGGGCGGAACCTCCGGCTCGGGGGGCTGCTTGGCAGCGACCTCGGAAAGTTCGACGAGTTTCGGTCTGGACTTGCCGGATTTCTTGTAACGCGAAAACATTCGGTACCTTCCCGGCCGTCTCACGCTTCTGCGATGACGGCCTGATTGTGCTCGTGAACGGAGGTTGCGAGTTTCAGGATTTCCTTGCGCAGGTTGTTCCTGGGGGCGGCCTCGCCAAGCGGCACCCCCTGGTCGCAGGCATCGTTCACCGCCTTTCCGCCATCGGGCATCATCACCTCGATGTCGATGTTCAACGTCTCGGCCATCCGCTTGACGCGGCTCTTGCCGGCAAGATCGGTGAACTTCGGCGCCCGGTTGAGGATGTAGCGCAGTTTCTCGAACGGAAGGTCCTCCGCCTTCAGCGCCCGGATCATGCGCAGGATGTTCTGGGCCGAACGCATGTCCAGCTCCAGCGGGGCGAAATAGACATGAGCGGCGTTCAGAACGGTCTCCGTCCACTGGACGACAGTGGAGGGCATGTCCACCACCACATAGTCGAAATTGGCCTGCGCGGCTGCAAGTATGCGGCTCACGTCCTCCGGGGAGATCAGGTCAAGCGGCAGCATCTCGGGCGGTGCCGTCAGAACGTGCAGCTTGTCCTTGTGGGCCTGCAGGGCCTGCATGAAGGCCTCGTCGTCCATGCTCTCGGTGTCGGAAAGCAGCTCGAACACCGCCTCGCGGCGCGGCAGGTCGAGATATGTCGCGACCGAACCGTATTGCAGGTCGAGGTCCAGCAGGCAGACCCGGGGCGGTTCCTTCTTGTCGATGTTGGCCAGCTCCCAGGCCAGGTTCACGGCAAAGGTGGTGCTGCCGACCCCGCCGGCCAGCCCGTGCATCGCCAGCACCACGCCGTCTCGATCCCCCGAGGCCTTGGGGGCCCGGGCGACCGAAGCAGGCGGCGGCGCCACGTCCTTGGGCTTGCGCAGTCGTTCGATTGCGTCGTGCAGGGCGCCGTCGGGCAGGGGGTAGGGCACGAATTCCTCTGCTCCGAGCCGCAGCAGCTGATGCAGCACGATCGGCGAGACATCCTCTGCGATCACGATCACCTTGATGCCGCGGTCGCTGGCGGTCTTGACCAGATCCGAAATCGCCGCGACGTTCTTTTCGTCTTCCTTGTCAATGGCCACGGCCACGAACTCGAGGGAGTCCGCATCGGGCTGGTTGAGAAAGATTCCGGCATCCTCCAAGGACAGGTCGCCCCAGCTCTCGCCGAGTTCGGCTTCCATGTCCTCGATGAGAAGGTCGAAGTTCTGGACGTCCCGGGAAATCGTGCAGGCCAGGATTGGTGCCGGCTCTGCCTTCAATGCCACACTGCTTGCCATCGACTTGCGTCCTTCCGTTTGCTGCACACGAAGCGGTGTCACGGACCCGTGCCTGTTTTTCTGGATCCCACCGCAGGAGCAGGCGCGGTTCATCGGTTCGCGCACCGCTCCCAGGTTGGAAATGTGCAGGGGAATCTGGGCAAGATTGCGGCCAAAAAACCGAAATTATTCGGTTTTTCGCAACGGTCCTGCCCGAAAGGGCGGACTGTCAACCACCCGAAGGCGTCAGCGACGACGGGCCGGTGGCCGAAACCTGTGTGGCCCCGGCCACGTATTCGCGGAAGATCACCTGCGCATATTTGCCGTTCAGCAGGGTGGGGTCGTTCGTCACGAAGCCCGACACTTCGGTCACGGTGCGCCTGTTGCGCCTTTCGCGCCCTTCGGTCACGACGAGGGGCTGGTCTTCCCCGAAGGAGACCATCGCCTCGAGGCGCGAGCGGCTGACGCCCTGCGAGACGAGGTAATCGACGACCGCCTTGGCCCGGCGCAGGCCGAGGCGCTTGTTGTAGGCATCCGAGCCCACCAGATCGGTGTGGCCGTAGACACGGAAGCGCACTTCGGGGAACTGCTTGATCCAGTCGGCCTGGCGGCGCAGGATCGCCTTGGCTTCGGCATCCAGCCTGGCGCTGTCGAAGGCGAAATTGACCGTTGTCGGAACGTCGCGGGCAAACTTGTTGTTGAGGTCGATCACATAGCCGCGCTCACCGGTCTGGACCAGCACGTTGTTGTTTGTCGGTTCTCCGAACCGGCCTTCGTCCACGAAGGAGCCGGCTTCGCGGGTCCAGCTGTCGAAGATCGGCCCGTCGGCGAAATAGTCCTGGCCTTCGCAGGCGGACAGGGCCAGAAGGCTGACGGCGGCGACGATTTTGCTGCTGTGCCGGACCATGTTCATCACTCCATCACGTAGCCGTAGGGCCCGTTGAAATCCTGCCTGGCCACTTCGCCTGCGGCACCGGTTTTCGGGCGGTTCGGATTGGCGGTCTTGCCGAACAGGAACAGCTCGGCCTCGGTGGGCGGACGGATCCTGTCGGTGGGAAGGGCCAGCGCTTCGCCACGGGTCGGCGTAACGAGGTAAGGGGTGACGATGATCACCAGTTCCGACTGGTTGCGCTCGTATTCGGCGCTGCGGAACAGTGCCCCCAGGACGGGGATGTCGCCCAGCCATGGCACCTGCCCGGCGAGGTCGCGGAAATCGTCCTGCAGCAGCCCGGCAATGGCGAAGCTCTCTCCGTCGCGCATCTCGATGGTGGTGGAGGTTTCGCGACGCTTGAAGGCGTTGACGGAAAAGCCGCCGCTCTGGAAGGAGACGGTGCTGTCGATGCCCGAGACCGCGGCGGTGAGCTCAAGGTTGATGACGTCGCCGTCCACAACCCGCGGGGTGAACTTCAGCTCAACGCCGAAGGGCTTGTATTCGACGAAGGCGCCGCCGTTGGGGTCGAGCACCGGAACCGGATATTCGCCACCGGCCAGGAAGCGCGCCTCCTGGCCCGAGAGGGCAACCAGGTTCGGCTCGGCCAGGGTGCGGACGACGCCTTTGCTTTCAAGGGCTTCCAGGGCGATGGCCAGTTGCAGCCCGCCGGCATTGAAGCCGAAGGTGTAGCGCCCCGAGGCTTCCCCAGAGAAGTTGGGCAGGGTGGCCGGGTTGCCGTCGAACTGGGCCAGAACGTTGTTGCCGTCGGCAAAGGCGGCGTTGCCGCCAAACACGGTGGTTCCGCTCAGCCCGAGGCTTGATGCCAGGGACTTGCTGACGGCGCGCTGCATCTCGGCAAAGCGCACCTTCAGCATTACCTGCTGCGTGCCGCCCACCATGAGCAGGTTGGAAACCCGGTCGGGGGCATAGCGGTTGGCGAGGTCGAGAGCCCTGTCGAGCTTGGTGATGCTGGAGACCACCCCCGACAGGACGATGCCATCATTGGCGGTGCGCACCTCGATGCGTTCGTTGGGCAGGATCTGCTTGAGGCGTTCCTTGAATTCGGCGATGTCGGGGGTGACGCGCACCTCGACATTGGCGATCAGCCGGCCGTCTGGGCCCAGAAGCGTCAGCGTGGTGCGGCCGGGGGCCTTGCCCAGCACGTAAAGGGTGCGGTCGGAAAGAGTGGAAATGTCGGCAATGTTCGGGTTGGCGATCGAGACTTCCGCAAAGGGGCTGTCCGCCTCGACGACCACGGCGCGGTTCATCGCCACGTTGAGAGAGCTCGATACCGCCCCCTCCATGACCTTCAGCGTCTGGGCGTGTGCGGCCGGAATGGCGGCGAACGCGATCGACAAGCCAGCCAGCGCGGCCCTGAGAAAACCGTTGAATTTCATGTGACCTGCCTCTCCGATCACGCCTCGTTACGGGTCGTTTCAATTGCCCGTTTGTTCGGCACAATGCGGGAAACTTGGATTTATTGCAAGAATCAATCGCTTGGCGCGGGCGGCTTATGTGGATAAGTCGCAACACAAACACAAGATATTGGGTGAAACCCGGGTGGCGGGCAAGATCTGCCCGCCATGCGGGTCAGTTTCCTGCAGGGCAGGGGATGGGTGTTTCGATGATCTCCGAGCCCCGCCGGGTGCGAATGGTGCAGACCCTGGGTTGTTCGGCCTTGACGATCTGCTGCTCTTCGATGCCCAGCAGGTCGCGGCTGTCCACCTCGACGGATTCGCTGACCTCGTTGTCGTCGTTGATGCCGACCAGCGCCAGCGAGAGCTTGCCGGTGGCCTGGGCCTGGGCCAGCGCGGCCACCTGAAGCGGTGTCGCCTCGACGGTGACGGTCCTGGCAATCGTCGGGTTGCTGCGGTCTGCGTCGGCGATCTGGTCCACCGCCAGCAGCTTGACCCCGCTTTCGATGAGCTTCGTCAGCTCGCCGCGTGCCGGACCGTCCGGCGCGAGGCTCTGGCCCGTCCAGTAGATGTCCACCCGGTCGCCGGGACGCAGGAAGCCGGATACGCCGCTGGCCACGTCCACCCGGATGGCAAAGGCGCGCTTGCCCTTGCCCAGCCGCGAAGACACGCCGGCCTCTTCGCCGGGAGCGGTGACCTTGACGGCCATGATGGCTTCGCCTTCCTCCATGGCCCGCAACACGGTGCGCAGCTTTTCCTCGCCTTTTGGGAAGAGCTTCTTGCCCGACTGGAAGGCGCCGGGCGGAACCGCGTCCACCGGCCATTTCACGATCCGCACGTCCTTCTTGCGGATCTTCTCGCCGTAGCGCAGTGCCCGGTTGGCGACGAAGACGTCAACGGTTTCCACCATCTGGGCACGTGCTGCCCGTTCCTGGGCCAGCTGTTCCTGATAGGCGCTGATGTAATCCTTCGCCATGTACACGGCGAAACCCGCCAACCCCATGCCGATCAGCAAGACCAAACCGAATACCAGTCGCATTTTCTGCCCTCTCGATATCGGCCTGCTGCCACCTGACGGTCGGTGCCGGCCGTTTTCTGTTCACTTGTCCCGAATCTCGGGGGGAATTGCGGCGGAAGCTTGATGCCAACGTGTCCTCAGTTGGGATTTTTCCCGAAGCGGGAACGATCTGTTCTTCTGTCCTGCGGGGGCGGGAAGATCAGTAGGTGGCAAGGGTCTGTGCGCTGAGCACGTTGCCAAGGCTGCTGGAATAGTCCACCGCACCGGCCTGGATGGAGACGATGACCGCCAGGCTCAGGCCGATGATCGCTGCCGTCAGCACGACCCAGTCCACCGTGATCGCGCCGTCCTCCTGCGTCAGGAAACATGCAACTTGTCGTTTCATTCGAACTTTCCCGTAGTTTTTTGCCAATGTCCTGCAGGAATCCCCTGCGACACGATTATCGTGTTCGTGTTGTGAGGCATGATTGGGGCATGAAGCCGGCAGCAACATGCGGGTTGATGAAAAGTTGCGGCATTTCGGGTGGGCTGCCGGGCGTTTTCGAGGAAGGGACTGGCGATACGAAAATGAAAAGGCCGCACCCGGATGGGTGCGGCCCTTTGCCGAAGAAGGCTCCGGCTCAGTAGGTGGCGATCGTCTGATCGGCCAGGTTGGAGCTGATGTCGTCGGCCAGGTCGGTGGTGCCACCGGCGACCGAGGTCAGCACGGCGATGCCCAGGCCCACGATGGCGGCGGTCAGCACGACCCAGTCAACGGTCACGGCGCCATCTTCGTCACGCTTGAAGTTGTTGAACAGCTTGAACAGTTTCATTTCTTTTCTCCGGTTTCAGTGAGTGGTGGTTTCAGGTGTCTCAGTAGGTGGCGATCGTCTGATCGGCCAGGTTGGAGCTGATGTCGTCGGCCAGGTCGGTGGTGCCGCCAGCGACCGAGGTCAGCACGGCGATGCCGAGGCCAACGATGGCGGCGGTCAGCACGACCCAGTCAACGGTCACGGCGCCGTCTTCGTCGCGCTTGAAGTTGTTGAACAGCTTGAACAGTTTCATTTGTCCCTCCGGTATGCTCATTGCTCGTTTCCACATGACCTCGTCGGATCCGGTGG
>WFPZ01000074.1 GCA_015487335.1 Paracoccaceae bacterium | reverse complement strand
TGACGAGATGTTCCGCGTGCTTCGCCCCGGCGCCACCCTGCATGTCTGCGTGCCCTTCATCTTTCGGGTGCATGGCCATCCGGACGACTATTCGCGCCATACCTCCAGCTGGTGGCGCGAGACCATGCAGCGGGTCGGCTTTGCCGAGATGGCGATCACGCCCCTGATCTGGGGGAGGGCCACCAGTGCGCAGCTTATCCGCGGCAACGGAATCTGGCCCTGGCTCACCACCTGGCGCAACGTGCTGCGCGATGTCGCCGTTGCAAAGCTCA
The DNA here is from genome assembly GCA_015487335.1 of Paracoccaceae bacterium. Lineage (GTDB taxonomy): Bacteria > Pseudomonadota > Alphaproteobacteria > Rhodobacterales > Rhodobacteraceae > S012-89. Next base: position 3,011 of record WFPZ01000074.1, on the reverse strand, counting down.
GATCGAGCGATCCGCATCATATGCAGGGCGACTTTGCCGATCGGACCTTTGCCGTTACCCCGGGGTGGTGGATCATGGCGACCAAGGCGCAGGCGCCATCAGACAGCGGCACAGGGGGCGCAGTATAATGGCCAGCCCCATCACCATACGGAAACTGCGCGCATTCATTGCCTACAACACGGGCCTGGCGCGCTGGCTGTTCATTCACATACCCAAAAACGCCGGAAGCACCATGAACCGGCACAGAGAGCTCTATTATCGCATGGTCAAGGTGCATCCGATGTTCCTTGCCTCGGCCGACTACCGGAACGAGCTGGACCGGATCATGAACAGGGACGATGAACACCCCGGCTACAACCACGCCCGCTGGCGTGACGTGCGCGAGGATGTGCGGCGAAACCTTCAGGCGGTGGCGGTGGTGCGCAACCCCTGGGCGCGGGTGGTCTCGCGCTATCGTTACGCCCTGACCGCCATGGAAAGCGGTCGCGCCCCGGCCGATTACGTGCCCGACAGTTTCGAGGCCTTTCTCGAAGAGCGCCACGTCTACGGCAACCGCCCCTTCTACTGGCACCGGGCGATCCGCGGCTGGTATCCCCAGGCCGATTACGTCACCGACGAGGCGGGCAATCTGCGCGCCCATATCCTGCGCCAGGAGAGACTGTCGGACGAGGCCACGCGCTATTTCAACCTCAAGACGCCGCTGCGCAGGCGCAACGTCAGCCGGGCGGGGGGCGAGAAGCACTGGAAAGACTACTATACCCCGAAGACCATCCAGATCGTGGCCGACTGGTATGCGAAGGACATCGAGATGTTCGGCTTCGATTTCGACGCCCCGGCGCGCAGGAACTGCCATTTCCCCCTGACGGAAGAGTGAACCGGGCACGGGCATGGGCGCGAGGGCCCCGCAGCAGAAGCGGGGCGCTGGTGCCCGAGGAGGGCATCTGATTCCAAATGAGCAGCAGTAGATTAGCGATTTCCGTGCGGGATTTTTGCGGCCAGAGCGCGCATGTTCTTACGATGTTCTCTCGCATCGACGATGCCTATGATGACGAAGGCATCAGCGGTGCGCAAACGAAAATCCTCACCAATGATGGGTGGGGGGCCGTGATCAGGATGACAGGAGCGGCTGAGGTCTTCCCGCCGGCCTGCCAAGCGGCAGGTCTTGAAACGCGCACCGAGAGCCGGTGCGATCAATCATTTCACTAGCGCCACCCGCACCCAGCCTTGAGCGCTCCCAGCAGGCGCCGCCCGCTCACTACGGCCGTCGGGCCACCATCTGCGACCAGCGCGCGCGCGTGGTCGCGTGCCAGTGTCTCCACCGGTGAGGCACAGATGGCTGGATCAATCGCGCCCCCCGAAGCGACGCAGCCACTCAAGAGCGCGGTCAGGCCGATCACCGCCGTCACCTCGGCTTCGGCATCCGCGATCGCCGCCTCGATCACGCCGGCATCGGCACTGCCGTCGCCGTTGCGGTCGGCCAGACGGTCGATCTCCGGCCCGAACCGGTCCCGCAGATCGTCCGGGGTGACGATCGCCATGGATCAGCCCCCTTTCTCGGCGGGAGCGGCCGCACCCTTCCTGCGCTTGCCGTTGCCGCCACCGCCATCGGCGGGCACGGCCAGCTTCTCCCGGATCAGCTCCTTCGCCTTCCCGTCCGGAAGATCGACCTCCACGCCCTCGTTGAGGATCTGGTGTTCAAGGTGGACCGGTTCCCTGATGATCACCCTCATTCGCGCCTCCATCAGTTCGAGCTGAACAGCCGTACCAGAGCCGCAGGACGCTTGCAGATCGGCAGGCTGTTCGACTGGGTGTGCAGCATGTAGCCCCGGTCGAATTCCTTCGGCTTGACCTTGGCGTAGAAGGGAAGGCCGATGGTGTTCACCGCCTCGTTGAAATCGGCCGGCGCGTAGTAGATCGCGAAGGTGTCGGTGGTGCCGATCGGGAAGGCGTGCCCCTCGCCGGCGGCAATAAACGGCGTGCCGGCGACGTTCGCCCTGTATTCCTCGAAGACAATGCCGCCGAACTCGAACCCGCGGCGGGCGCCGCCCGACGCCAGAAGCTGGGCGTTGCGCCAGTTGAGATAGAACTTCTCGACGTTCGGGTGGGTGATGAAGCGCTGCCAGAAGGTCTTGCTGACGAGTGCGTGCACGCCGGTCATCACGTCGTCGCCGAGATTGTCGGTGATCTGGTCGACCACCTGCTCGCACTTGGCACGGATGTCGGTGGTCGACGTCCCCAGGAGGAAGTCGACCGACACCTGGGAGACGCCGAACGCGTTCCACAGGTCGACCAGCACGCTGCCGTCCTGGTTGGTGACCGCCCCCTTGAGCGCGCCCATGCAGCGCCATTCGCGGGTAATGTCGTGCTTCGCCCGCATCCGTTGCAGGCGCCGCGCGATGACGCTCTCCATCGTCTCCAGCGCGTTGTCGGAACCGAAGGCCCGCAGGTCCTGCACGTCGGCGGGCAGCAGCACGTCCTCGTGCACGGTCTGGGGGATGTGGACCGCCCGGATACGCCTCTCCTCCTTCGAGGCGACAGTGCCGTCCCCGCCCCATTCGTGACCGTCGAGCACGGCCAGCGAGCCGGAGCGCTCCTCGATCCGCACCTCGGTGGTGCGCACGCCCTCGTCGCGAAACAGGCCCATCTCGCCGATGCGCCCCCACTGCACGGGGAACTTGTTGATGGCCGCCGTGAGTTCCGCAGCCTTGAAATTCTCGATCAGCATGCCTGCTCTCCTTCCTCAGATGGTCTTGCGGGCGAGGATGCCCAGAGACTTCAGCTCGGCGATCGCGGCGTCCTTCTGGGCCTGCGTCGGCGTGCCGGGCCACACGAGATTGTCCGCGTCCACGACGATCGCATGGCGGGCGCGTATCTCAAATACGAGGCGCCCATGAACTACAGCCGCGACGAGGTGTCCGTCGCGGCCGGGCAGACCCTCGCGGCCGGCACCGTCGTCGGGCGCGTCTCCGCCAGCGGCGAATACGTCGCCTGGGACCCGGCGGCGACCGACG
>WFPZ01000073.1 GCA_015487335.1 Paracoccaceae bacterium | reverse complement strand
TCGCCCTCGAACAGGATCTCGCCCTCGTGGCTGTTTTCCAGCAGGTTGGCGCAGCGCAGCAGCGTGGACTTGCCCGAGCCCGAAGAGCCGATCAGCGAGATCACGTGACCGCGCGGCGCGGTCATGTCGACCCCCCTGAGAACCTCGAGGTCCCCGAAGGACTTGTGGAGATTCCTGATCTCGATGACGGGCGGCGGCGTATCTGTCACGAGCGGCAGCTTCGGTTGTTTCCCTGAAGATGCAGTAGGGCCAATTTTTCCTGCCATTGCAACGATCTTTCGCGCCGGCGCCGGCGGATCGGCGCGTTCCGCGCCCGGTGGCGGCCCGGCACGCGCGGCAGCCGGGGCGGGAGGCCGGCGATCATCCCTGCCTTTTCTGGGCGCGCCGGCGGGCGAGGTTGCTGTCGCGGTCGTTGACACCCAGAAGCTTGGCCGTCAGGCGCAGAAGCGCATCCTCTTCCTGGTCGCGCGCCCCGTCGGCCAGAACCACCTCCCACAGCGCCTCGACAACGCTCTCGCGCTCCTCGTAGGGCACCGCGTCCTTGATGGCACGGGTGAAGCGCACGGTGTCGGGGGCCTGGCCCTCGAGCTCTTCGGCCTCACGCAGCAGGCCGGCGGCCCCGGCGGGCGAGAGTGCATAGCGGGCGGAGAGGATGCGCATGATGCGGGCCTTTTCCTCGTCGGCATAATCGCCGTCGGAGCGGGCCACCCGCACCAGCAGCGCCGCCAGCGCCAGGCGGGCATCGGTATCGGGCAGCGGGGCGGGCGCGGGCTGGGACAGCCGTTTGAGAAGGTCTCCGAACATGCCCCCGATATAATCGGCCCGCGCGGGCGCGGAAAGGGCGAATCGCCGGCCGCGAAGGCCCGCGGCGCGGACTGTCAGCCCAGAAGCAGCGAGAGGCTGTAGATGATGTCGTCGATGGCGATGCCGCCGGGGTCGGTGTTCTCGATGGTGAGGCCGGCGATCTCGGGGGCGTTGCCGGCCTCGCGGAAGCCGAACTCGTTGATCCCTTCCGCCAGCTTCGCCTCGATCCTGCCGAGCACCCTTCCCCCGCGGTCGTAGAAGGTGAAGATCACCCGCCCGGTGCCGGCGCGGTTGCCCAGCGGGCTGGGGTAGCCGGAGTGGATCCGCACCCCTACCGCCCGCTGGCCGGAATCGAACATGAGCGCCACCGCCCCCTCGCCGCGCGCCGTGAGCCGGGGAAAGCCCTCCGGCCCCAGCGGGAACAGCGCGTTGGAGCCGAAGCCGCGGTGGAAGGCCACCGAGAGGTTGCGCCGCGTGGCGCCGGCGCGCAGCCGCAAGGGCGCGGCCGGGGCGCCGGAGAGGCGCTCGCGCGGGCCCTCGGCCAGGGCCTGCTGGCCGGCGAAACGTTCGCCGATCCACAGCCCCCTCTCGCGGTAGGGCGCATCGAGGTTGAAGCCCGGCTCGCGCCTGGGGGGCAGCTCTTCGAAATCGGCGCGGGCATCGAGCTGCTCCATCAGCTGGCGGTAGTCGGCCGCGACGATCTGCTGCGCCGCGGCCGAAGCGGCCAGGGCAAGCCAGGCGGCCAGCGCCAGCATCCCGCGCCCTTGCCGGCGGCGCATCCTACACCAGCCAGTTCATCTCTTTGGCCGCGCGGATGAAATCGGCAAAGAGAGGGTGGGGCGCGAAGGGCTTGGATTTCAGCTCGGGGTGAAACTGCACGCCGATGAACCAGGGGTGATCCTTCCACTCCACGATCTCGGGCAGGCGGCCGTCGGGCGACATGCCGGAAAAGATCAGCCCGCATTTTTCCAGCTTTTCCCGGTACCTGTTGTCCACCTCGTAGCGGTGGCGGTGGCGTTCCTCGATTTCCGTGGTGCCGTAGATCTTCGCCACCTTCGAATCTTCCGCCAGCACCGCCCGGTAGGCCCCCAGGCGCATCGTGCCGCCCTTGTCGTCGTCGGGGCGGCGTTCCACCTTGTGGCTGCCCTGGACCCATTCCTTGAGGTGGTAGACCACGGGGGTGAAGCGCCGCTTGCCGGCCTCGTGGTCGAACTCCTCCGAGCCCGCATCCGCCAGGCCGGCCACGTTGCGCGCCGCCTCGATCACCGCCATCTGCATCCCTAGGCAGATGCCGAGATAGGGCACGTTGCGCTCGCGGGCGAACTGGGCGGCGCGGATCTTGCCCTCGGTGCCGCGCTCGCCGAAGCCGCCGGGCACGAGGATCGCGTCGAAGCCTTCCAGGTAGGGGGCCGGGTCGTCGCGCTCGAAGATCTCGGCGTCGATCCACTCGGTCTTCACCTGCACCCGGTTGGCCATGCCGCCGTGGGTGAGCGCCTCGGCGATGGACTTGTAGGCGTCCTCCAGCTGGGTGTACTTGCCGACGATGGCCACCTTCACCTCGCCCTCGGGGTGGAAGATGCGGTCGGCCACGTCTTCCCATTTGCTCAGGTCGGGCTTCGGGGCGGGGCTGATGGCGAAGGCGTCGAGGATCGCCTGGTCCAGCCCCTCGCGGTGATAGGCCAGCGGCGCCTCGTAGATGCTTTTCAGATCGGGGGCGGCGATCACGTCTTCCTTGCGGACGTTGCAGAACAGCGCGATCTTGGAGCGCTCCTTCTCGGGGATCGGCCTTTCGGAGCGGCACACCAGCACGTCCGGGGCCAGCCCGATGGAGCGCAGCTCCTTCACCGAGTGCTGGGTGGGTTTCGTCTTGAGTTCTCCCGAGGCGGCGATCCAGGGCAGAAGCGTGAGATGCATGAACACGCATTGCCCGCGCGGGCGCTCCTGGGCGAACTGGCGGATCGCCTCGAAGAAGGGCAGACCCTCGATGTCGCCCACGGTGCCGCCGATCTCGCAGAGCATGAAATCGACCTCTTCCTCGCCGATGGCGATCCAGTCCTTGATCTCGTCGGTGACGTGGGGGATCACCTGGATGGTCTTGCCCAGGTAGTCGCCGCGGCGTTCCTTCTCCAGCACGTTGGAATAGATCCGCCCCGAGGACACGCTGTCGGTCTTGCGGGCGGCCACGCCGGTGAAGCGCTCGTAATGGCCGAGGTCGAGGTCCGTCTCGGCGCCGTCGTCGGTGACGAAGACCTCGCCGTGCTCGAAGGGGCTCATGGTGCCCGGATCGACGTTGAGATAGGGGTCGAGCTTGCGCAGCCGCACCGAGAAGCCGCGGGCCTGCAGGAGCGCCCCGAGTGCTGCCGAGGCCAGCCCCTTGCCAAGCGAGGAAACCACGCCGCCGGTGATGAAAACAAAGCGCGCCATGTCGTGAAATCCCCCGTGAGCAGTGCCGGTTTCAGTGCGAATTGCGGCCCGGAAATCCGCCATTACACGGGATTTAACGTCTAACAGATTCGGCTGTCCCGCGCAACCGGACCGCTACATGATGCGGAAGAACCCGCAAAAAAGACAACAGCTTGTGGTGCCTGTCAGTCCGCCCGTGGCGGCACCAGCGGCACCACGGGGCCGCTGTCGGGCGCGCTTTCCACCGGTGGCGTCAGCTCCGACGGGGCGGGCACCGGGGGCGCGTTTTCGGGCATCGGCACTTCGGTGCCGAGCCGGTCGATGACCGAGCCGGTGGCGGACTGTTCCGCCGCGATGATGGTGAGCGTGATCGAGGTGCCGATGAAGGCGATGGCCAGCGCCCAGGTCAGCTTGCCCAGGGCGGTGGCCGCGCCGCGGGCCGACATCACGCCGCCGCCGCCGCCGATCCCCAGGCCTCCGCCCTCGGAGCGCTGCAGCAGCACCACCCCGATGAGGAAAAGTGCGAGGATCAGGTGAATGACGAGGACGACGTTTTGCATCTTGGGCCCATCTGGTGCGAACGTGGGGTATCTAGAACTTCGCTCGCACACAGGCAACCCCTGAATGCAGCAACGCCGGGCCGGCGCGAAGCGCGCGCAAGGGCCCGCGGGCGCGATGCGGCGAATTTGCGGTTTCTAAGCGGGGCGCGGGCCGGTATACGGACGCGGGATTCCAGGCGCAGAGGAAGCACATGGCCAACGTGGTAGTCGTGGGCGCCCAGTGGGGCGACGAAGGCAAGGGCAAGATCGTGGACTGGCTGTCGGAGCGGGCCGACGTGATCGCCCGTTTCCAGGGCGGCCACAACGCCGGCCATACGCTGGTGATCGACGGCGAGGTGTTCAAGCTGCACGCGCTGCCCTCGGGCGTGGTGCGCGGCGGCAAGCTGAGCGTGATCGGCAACGGCGTGGTGCTGGATCCGTGGCATCTGGTGGACGAGATCGAGACGATCCGCGCCCAGGGGGTGGAGATCACCCCCGATACCCTGATGATCGCCGAAAACACGCCGCTGATCCTGCCGTTTCACGGAGAGCTGGACCGGGCGCGCGAGGCCCAGGCCTCGGTGGGCAAGATCGGCACCACCGGGCGCGGCATCGGCCCGTGCTACGAGGACAAGGTGGGCCGGCGGGTGATCCGGGTGGCCGATCTGGGTGACGAGACGACGCTGGAGCTGAGGGTGGACCGGGCGCTGGTGCATCACAACGCGCTGCGCGCCGGGCTGGGGCTTGACGAGATCGACCGCGAGGCGCTGCTGGCCAGCCTGCGCGAGATCGCCCCGAAGATCCTGAAATATGCCGCCCCCGTGTGGAAGGTGCTCAACGAGCAGCGCCGGGCCGGCAGGCGCATCCTGTTCGAGGGCGCCCAGGGCGCGCTGCTGGACATCGACTTCGGCACCTATCCCTTCGTCACCTCGTCGAACGTCATCGCGGGGCAGGCGGCCACCGGCGTCGGGCTCGGCCCCGGTGCGATCGACTTCGTGCTGGGTATCGTCAAGGCCTATACCACCCGCGTCGGCGAAGGCCCCTTCCCGACCGAGCTGCATGACGACGACGGCCAGCGCCTTGGCGAGCGCGGGCACGAGTTCGGCACCACCACCGGGCGCAAGCGCCGCTGCGGCTGGTTCGACGCGGTGCTGGTGCGCCAAAGCTGCGCGATTTCCGGGATCGACGGCATCGCGCTGACCAAGCTCGACGTGCTCGACGGGTTCGACGAGCTGAAGATCTGCGTGGGCTACGAGCTGGACGGCGAGCGGCTTGACCACCTGCCCACGGCCACCGACCAGCAGGCGCGCTGCAGGCCGGTCTACGAGATCATGCCGGGCTGGCGGGATTCCACCGAAGGGGCGCGCAGCTGGGCAGATCTGCCGGCCGAGGCGGTCAAGTACGTGCGCCGGATCGAAGAGCTGATCGGCTGCCCCGTGGCGCTTCTGTCCACCTCACCGGAGCGGGAGGACACGATTCTCGTGACCGACCCGTTTGCCGACTGATGGCGCTGTCGTGGAAAGCCCGGCGGCGCTGGGCGCTGGTGGTGCTGGTGCTGGGCCTGCCGGTCTATATCATCGTTGCGGTCACGGTGCTGAACATGATGGGCCGGCCGGGGATCCTGGTGGAGCTTGTGGTCTATGTGGGGCTGGGGATCGCCTGGATCCTGCCGTTCAAGAAGCTGTTTCTCGGCATCGGCCAGCCGGACCCGGAAGCCGGAAAGACGCAGGGCGGCAATCAGCCCCATGACCGGGACGAAGATGAGGCGGGGTAGGGTTTCCCCCGCCCCGCCTGTTCCTCCGCGGCCTGCGGGGGCCGGGGCTATTCTCCGGCTATCCGGGCGTTGGGGTTGAAGCGCGTGTCGTCGGAGGCGCGGAACTGTCCGCGCCCGACCTTGACGATCCGGCCCCTGCGCAGCAGGTGGCCGAAGGCGCGCAGGCCCTCTTCGCGCGAGAAGTCCTTGTGCGCGTTGAGGGCGGCCACGGCGCGCATGACCTGCGGCCGGTTGAAATGCGGCCGCCCTTCGATGAAGGTGAAATAGGCCGCAGCCGCCTCCATCTGGTCGGTCAGCTCGGTGGCGCCCACCCTGCGGGCGAACTCGGCGAAGGTGCGCTCGTCGCGGAAGATGTTTTCCTGGGCCTCGCCGTCGCCCATGCCGGCATCGCCGTGCTCGTCCAGCGCCAGGTTTCCGGTGGAGACCCGCCGCGGACGCACGGTGCCGCGGCGCCCGGGGGCGGGCTCCTCTTTCTTCGGCAGGTCGACTTTCTTCGGCAGGTCGACGCGCTGTTCGGAGACCAGCATAAGCGGCGGCATGCGCCGCTTGGTCGGACGGCCGGTTTCGACGGGACGGCGGGGCCGGACCACGCGTGCCAGATCCTTGCGATACTGGTCCAGCTCTTCGGCTTCCCGTTCGGCCTTCTTGCGGGAAAGCTGCTTGTCGGCGCGGGTGGCCGCGACGGCCGCCTTGAGATGGGCGATGGCCGAGCGACGCCGCGAGCCTTCCGATTCCTCGAGCTCCGAATTGGTGACCTCGAGGATGCGGGAGACCGAATTGGGGCTGCTCTCGATATCCTGCTTCTCGAGCAGGGCGCGGCCTTCCTTCCCGGCGCGGCTCTCGGTCTCGGCCTCGGCCTCGGCTTCGCGCTCGATCTGCTCGAGCGTGGCGCGAAGTTCCGCCTCGTCCTCGGGCGAGAGGGTCGATTCCGGCTCGGGGCTCGGTTCCGGCTTTTCGGATCCGGCCTTTTCCGCCTTGGCGGCGGGCTTTTCGGGGGCCTCCTCGGCGGCCGGCGAGGTGGCGCCTTCGGCGTTGTCTTCTTCGGCCGGCTCTTCCGTCTGCGCCGCGGCGGCCTCCGCTGAGGGGTGCTCGGGCTTTTGCGGTTCGGCAGCGGTTTCGGGGGCGGGGGGCTGTTCGCCTGCCTTCCCTTCCTCTTCGGCGGTGGGCTGTGCGGCCTCCGGCCCGTCCTTCCCGGCTTCTGCAGGGGCCTCCTGGAACTCTTCGGCCATCACCGCGGCCTTGAACTGGCTGCGGCGGATGCGCACCACGCGGGCGATGGCAACCTTTTCGGGGGCGGGGTCGGCGGCGGGCTTCTCCTGCGCCTCTTCGGGCGTCTCCTTCCCGGCTTCTTCCTCAGCCGCTGCGGCCTCGGCTTCTTCCGGTTCGGATGGCGCGGCGGTCTCGCGTTCTTTGCGCTCTTCCGCGGGGGCGGCCTCTTGCCCGGCGCCGGCCTCTTCGCGCGCCTCGGGCGTGGCGGCCCGTTCTTCGGGGGCCTCTTCGGGGGCGGCCTCCTCCGCGGCAGGGGTCTCTTGCCTCACGTCCTTGAAGGCGGTGGAGATGGGGGTGCCGACGGAGATGTCCTCGGCGCTGTCGTCCTCGACATAGGTGTCGCGGTCGTGCGCGATGTCCTTGGCGGCGGCGGCGCGGATGCGCGCCAGCTTCGCGGCAACGCTTTCGGCGGCCTCCTCGGCGGGCGGGGCGGCAGGTGCCGGGGCCGGCCGGGGCTCGGCGGCGGGCTGAGGCTCGGCGGCGGGCTCGTCCGGCTGGCCCTCGACCTGGCGCAGCACGATGCCGTCTTCCTCCACCCGCGCCTCGACGCGCTTGCGCACCTCGCGCTCGGCGATGCGGTGCAGCATCTCGGCATCCGGGGTGGGAGGCTCGGCTCCGAAGTAACGATCCTCGGCGGCGAGGTCGCGGAAATACTCCGCGATTTCCCGCATGGTCGAGAAGGGATCGTCGAACCCCTCCAGCGTGCAGGAGAATGTACCGTATGACACGGTGAGGATTTTGCTCGGCCCTACCATAACTCGTTCGCTTTCTCCCCCGATCCAGCAGCTTTGTATTTACCATCCATTGGTTCGCAAATAGGAACGAACCTGGGCAAAGCCCGTGATTTTTTCGGGGTCAGAATGTGAACCGTTTCCGGATCTGCGGGCAATTATGGCATGACTGACAGGATTGTTGAAACATCCCGGAAGGTGACCCTGCTTGGCGCAGGGCAGTCAGACAAGGCGGTCTTTCACGAGGCATTGAGCCATGCTCCCTTTCTGGTCGCCGCCGATGGTGGGGCCGAAATGGCGCTGAAATATGGCGCGATGCCGGAAATCGTCATCGGCGACATGGATTCCATCGACGAGGCCAGCCGCGCGCGGATCCCGCCCGGGCGGCTGCACCGCATCGCCGAGCAGGAAAGCACCGATTTCGACAAGGCGCTGCGCTCGATTTCCGCGCCGCTGGTCATCGCAGTGGGTTTTCTGGGCCGGCGGCTGGATCATCAGCTGGCCGCGCTTGCCTCTCTGGTGCGGCTCGAACATCTGCCGTGCCTGCTGCTGGGCAAGCACGATGTCTGCTTTCACCTGCGCGGGGAAGTGGCGCTGGAGCTCGAGCCGGGCAGCCGGCTGTCGCTGTTTCCGATGCTGCCGGCGAGCGGGCGCTCACAGGGGCTGAAATGGCCGATCGAGGGGCTGCGCCTGGCTCCTGACGGGATGATCGGCACCTCCAACCGGGTGGAGGAGGGGCCGGTGCGCCTGGCCGCCGACGGCCCCGGCCTGCTGGTGATCCTGCCCCGGCGCGCGCTGGGGGCGGTGGTGGCGGCGCTGAGCGGGGGCTAGGCTCCAAACTCAACCAACCTATTGATTTCCTGTTATCTCACTGATTCACTTTCCGAAATTGAGCAGGAGGTGGATCATGACGGAAGGATACTGGCTTTCGGACCGGGCCTGGGCGGCGATCGAACCGCTGTTGCCGAAGAACCAGCCGGGAGCGCGCAGGAAAGACGACCGG
>WFPZ01000072.1 GCA_015487335.1 Paracoccaceae bacterium | reverse complement strand
CTGCGGCCCACACCTCCCCCCGCCTGCGGGGGGAGGCCGGGAGGGGGGCGCGTATCATCACAATTCCCCCATCACCTGCGCGTTGAAGCCGAACACCCGCCGCGCGCCACCGATGGGCACCAGCCGCACCTCGCGCCGCTGCCCCGGCTCGAAACGCACCGCGGTGCCGGCGGGAATGTCCAGCCGCATCCCCCGCGCCGCTTCCCTGTCGAACTCCAGCGCCGCGTTGGTCTCGGCGAAATGGTAATGCGATCCCACCTGCACCGGCCGGTCGCCGGCATTGGCCACCTCCAACACCACGGCCTCGCGCCCGGCGTTCAGCGCGATTTCACCTTCCGCCGGAAGGATTTCACCCGGTATCATCGCTCGTCCTCCCTTCATCTTGCCGCGAATACTCCCGCCGGAGGCACGGTTTTCGCCAGGAAATCGTCCCCTACCCGCGGATCGGCCTGTGCACCGTCACCAGCTTGGTGCCGTCGGGGAAGGTCGCTTCCACCTGCACCTCGCCGATCATCTCGGGCACCCCCTCCATGCATTGCTCGCGGGTCACCACATGGGCCGCCGCCTCCATCAGGTCGGCCACCGAGCGGCCGTCGCGCGCGCCCTCGACAACGAAATCGGTGATCAGCGCCACGGCCTCGGGGTGGTTGAGCTTGACCCCGCGCGCAAGCCGCGCCCGCGCCACCATCGCCGCAAGGCTGATCAGCAGCTTGTCCTTTTCGCGTGGTGTGAGGTTCATCGCTCCTCCCAGTTCTGCCAGACGCGGGGTATGGAAACACCCGGAAACCCCGCCAGAAATTTCTTCAACGCCGTTTTCAGGGGCATGAGGTCGTGTGCCAGCCAGCGCACCACCAGCCGCCCCTCCCAGGCCGAGGCCGCAGCCCGCAGCCCCTCGCCGGGCAAAAGCCTGCGCGCCACATCAAGCATGGCTTCGGCTTCGGGTGCAACCACTACCAGTGTCGCAATCGCCCGCGCACCATCGAGCAGCGCCGCTCGCCCCGCAACCGCGCCGATATCGCCCTCAAGCCGCAGCGCCTCGGCATGGATCAGCCGCCCGCCGCGGCGGATGCGCCAGTTGTCGAGGATCGTCCCGCGCGTCACATCCTCGCCCATGGCGCGGCGGCCCAGAACCAGCGCCTCGAGCCCCAGAAAGCGCGCATCCGGCGCCATCTCGACCTCCAGCCTGCGCGCCATCGCCGCGCGCTCGAAAAGGATGGTTTCCTGGGGCAGCCAGTTCAGCAAAGCGCCCGGCCCAAGCGCCAGGCGGTTCGTCACCTCGGCCCGCCCGCCCGTGCTGCGATAGATCCGCTCGGCGGCCTGGGTCGTGACCCCCGCGCGCGCCCCGCCGGCAAGCTGCAGATCAACGGCGAAACTGTCGCCCCCCGTCAGCCCGCCAGCGGTGTTTATCACGACGGCCACCGGGTCGTCGCCGAAGGAATCGGGCAGCCGGCAGCGCCCGCAACCTTCCTGGTGAAGCCTGTGCAGCCCGCGTGCGGAAAAACCCAGCCCGATGCGCCCCCGCGCGCGCTGCGGCCGCATTGCCGCGGGATCAGGCGGCAAGGCGACGCCGGACATCCGCCTCATCCGTCTCGGCCCCCCGCCTGCCGGCCGTCACGATCACGCCGCGACCCATCGCCACGAAACCATCCCCAGATCGCGGGCGAATCCGGAATGCCGTTGCACCAGAACGATCGCCATCTCTCCCCTTTCGCGCAGATCTTCGCTCGCGCAACCGATATCCTCGATGATCAAAGGCTGAATGCCCTCGGTCGGCTCGTCAAGACAAGAAGCCGCGGGCGATGACCACCGCGCGGGCCGGTGCAATACATGGGCAAAGCCCCTGACATCCTAACTCTTCCACCGAATCTTTCCCGAAGCGCGCATCAGCAGGCCTGCCCTCCGCCTGTCAGTCATTCATGACGAATGCCTGCAAACTTGTGTTTTCCATGATCTCTGCCCTATCGGAGCCGACATGTACATCGGGCGGAACATCCCCTTTCCAGCGGGCCAGGCGCCGGAGGGTTTGGCGGATCTGCCCTCCAATGCGTCGTGGCGCCTTGAAACAGGAATGCTGTTCCGGCGGCGCTGCATCTGTTCAGGCCTGACCCGCCAGACAGCGAATGCGGGATCGATGGAGCCCGGACCCGGCGCAGTGACATCAACGGGAACCGCGACACTGCCTCCCGGGGTCGAGGGGCAAGGAGCCAAGGCGCCAGAGACGCCACGCCGGCAAAATACCGGGCTCAAATGCGCCGGCCGGATTCCTGATCGAACACATGCAACGCGTCTGGGCGGAGGGTGAAGGTGGCACTTTTTCCCACGCTCACTTCACTCATTTCTCCATGCGAAATGACCGCGAGCAATTTTCTGCCATTCGCGTCCACATGCAGGATGGCGCGTGGCCCGAGGAGTTCGATCAAGGTGATTTCGCCGGAGAATGCGCCGTTCGGTGTTTCGTTGCCCGCCCGGGCAAGCAGCAGATCATCGGGACGCACCCCCACCTCGACCTCCTGCCCAGCCGCCCCACCGCCTGTAAATTCGAATCTGCCGACAGGTGTGCTGACCCGGCCAGGAGCCTCGATCCGGCCGGGCAGAAAATTCATTCCCGGGCTGCCGATGAACCCGGCGACCATCCGGCTTTGCGGGCGGAAGAAGATGTCCTCGGGCGTGCCCTCCTGCTCGATCTCGCCGGCATTCATGATCACGATCCGGTCGGCCATGGTCATTGCCTCTTCCTGATCGTGGGTCACATAGATCGTGGTGGCTTTCAGACGGCGATGCAGCTGCAGGATTTCAGCGCGCATCTCGACGCGCAGCTTGGCGTCAAGGTTGGAAAGCGGTTCATCGAACAGGAACACCTTTGGCCTGCGCACGATGGCACGACCGATGGCGACCCGCTGCTGCTGGCCGCCTGAAAGCTCGCGTGGTCGGCGGGCGAGGAGCTGGGTGATGCCAAGCAATTCGGCCGCCTCGAGCACCTTGCGGCGGATCTCGGCGGGCGGAACCTTGCGCGCTTTCAGCCCGAATCCCATGTTCTGTTCCACCGTCATCGAAGGGTAGAGCGCATAGTTCTGGAATACCATCGAGATGTCACGTTCGCGCGGCTCCAGCGTCGTCACATCTCGTCCGTCTATGTAGATTTTCCCACCGCTCACCGGCTCGAGTCCGGCCAGCAGACGCAGCGTTGTTGACTTGCCACAGCCCGAAGGCCCCAGCAGCACGGTGAACTGGTGATGGGCGATTTCCAGATCCAGCCCCCTGAGAATCTCGAAACTGCCATAACTCTTGCTCAGCCCCTCGAGAGAAACGTAGCTCATGCCAACTGCCCCTAGTATTTCACGGCGCCACCGCCGATGCCCTTGACGAGGTGTTTCTGAATGAAAAAGGACAGGATCAGCACCGGAATGATGGCAATCAGGATCGCAACCGCCATTTTCCCCATGTCCACACCGCGAAACGTCCAGTAGCCGGCGATGGCCACCGGCAGGGTGCGACTTTCGTTGCCGGTCAGCAGCAACGCGTAAAAGAGATCGTTCCACGACAGCACGAAGCCGAACACAGCGGCCGCAGCAATTCCGGGCCGCACCACCGGCAGGATCACCTTGTAGAATGCCTGAAAGCGGGTGTAGCCATCGATCATTGCCTGGTTTTCGAGATCCCTGGGCACCTCGTCGAAGAAACCGATCAGAAACCAGGTAACGACCGGCACCACGAAAGAAAGGTGCGCTGCGATCACCCCGATCAGGGAATCGATCATCTGCAGGCGATAAAGCACTATGAAAAAGGGAAGAATCAGGATTGCCGGCGGCATCATCTCGGCAGCAAGAATCGAATAGCGCGCGCCCTGATAGCCGCGGAATCGCGAGAAGGCATAGGCAGCAGGGCAGCCGACCAATAGGGAAATCGCGACCGTGGCAGCCGCAACGACAAAGGAGTTCAGAATATTCATCGGGACGTTCGACCTGAAAAGAACGTCACCCCAGTTGGCCCAGGTGGGAGTGAATATCCAGACATCTGGGCGCGCGCCCAGCGCGGGCGGTTTGATCGATTCAAGAAACACCCAGACGAAAGGGAAAAGTACCACGAACAGCGCCAGAACAATGGCAAACCAGGCTGCGGCGCGTTGCGAAATTTTGGAAAATTCGAACATCACCTGAGCTCCTCATTGCTTTTCGTGGCCCAGACCAGGGCAATCACCAGGATCATTGTCACCACAACCAGGAGAAATGCGGCAGCCGCTGCCTCGCCCATGCGGAAGAAGCGGAACCCCGTCTTGTAGATGAAATACATGATGGTCTCGGTGGCATCTCCCGGTCCGCCGCGAGTGATGGCAAAGACGTATTCGAACACCTTGAAAGCATCGAGCGCACGAATGATCAGCGCTACCACGATCACGGGGCGGAGCATCGGGAGGGTGACATGGCGGAAGGTCAGCCAGCCCCCCGCACCATCGACGCGCGCGGCCTCGAATGGCGCCTTGGGCAACGCTTCCAGCCCGGCGAGGAACATCAACAGCATGAAGGGCGTCCATTGCCACACGTCGATCAGAATAATCGAAAACAACGCCAGTTCCGTGCCGAACCAGTCGATCGTGATTCCGATCTTGCCCAGGTAATAGGTAATCACCCCCATCTGGGAATTGAGAAGGAACCGAAACATCAGCCCCACGGCAATCGGGGTGATGAACATCGGCGCCAGGAGAATCGAGCGCACGAAATTCTGGAACCGAAGCATCTTTCTGACGAGAATCGCCAGTGCCAGACCGATCGTCAGCTCCAGGGAAACGGCTCCGAAAACGAAGGCGAGCGTATTCTTCATGGCGTTCTGGAATGCCGGCTCGGTCAGCATGAAGCCGTAGTTCTCGAGCCCGCGCCACTGCACGTCGTCTAGCCGTGTCAGCCGGTAATCGTGCAATGAAATCCAGGCAGAAAACGCAAGCGGATAAAGCATCACTGCCGACAGGACTGCCACCAGAGGCAGGACAAGCTTGTGCTTCAGTGGCATTTTCCAGAGCTCCCGCACGTTGTTGCGCGGCGCGCTCGAAAACGCGCCGCGCGGTTTCGTTCAGGCCTCAGCGAATGGCCCGCGTCACGGCTCTGGCGGCATCGTCAAGCGCTTGCTTGGGCGTCTTCTGCCCAGCGACAGCCGCGTTCAGCTCGGTGCCAATGATTTCGATCAGCTCCTCGGCCTGATTCCCGGTCGCCAGAGGCGCGGCATCCTCGAGGATCTTCTTGACGGTAGTGTAATAGGCTTTGCCGTAGCCCTTTTCCCACACTTCCGGATCCTCCAGTACACTGCTGCGCACCGGCGCACCGCCCATGATCACCCGGCGCTTGGCAACTTCGGGGCTGGTGATCCAGGAAACGAATTTCCAGGCTGCTTCCTTGTCATGCGCATTGGCGGCGATCCCCCAGGACCACAGCCCCAGAACCGCCTTGCCGCCGGGCACTTCCTGCAGGGTGAACTTGCCGGCAAGATCGCCCGACATGCCGCCCTTCTTGTTCAGGGCCGGCAACATCCAGTTGTAGGACAGCATCGTAGCCGCCTTGCCCGACGCCATGGCGCGCAGCGCTTCGTCAAACCCCCAATTGAGCGAGTTCGGCGGCGCGGCAGTATTATAGGTATCGACATACTGCTCCAGCGCCTTCACGGCCGCATCATTGTTGATAATGACATTGCCGTTTTCGTCAAACAGTTCACCACCGTTGGCGTAGAGCCAGTTCTTCCACTCCTCCATGATCTTGTACCCCTTTTGGGGCTGCATGGCGGCGCCGTAGAAATCATCGGTGGTGAGCTCCTTCACGGTGGCCACATAGTCCTCGATCGTGGCAGGCACGCTCAGCCCTTTTTCATCGAAGATGTCCTGACGGATGATCAGCCCAAGTGCATAATTGTAGTAGGGCACGCCAAAGGTCACGCCGTCCACCACGCCGATCCTGCTGAGCGCAGGAATGAAGTCGTCGTAATCATAGCCGTCGGTTGCCGCAATCATGTCATCGAGCGGGGCCAGATAACCTGCGCGGGAGAATTCCTCCATCCAGGGGTTGTCGACAATGATCACGTCATAGGTCGCCGAAGGCGCCAATGACGATGTCAGTATCTTGTCCCGCATGGCGTCAAACGGCATGGCGTCGAATTTGACCGTGATGTCCGGGTTCTCGGCCATGAACTCATCGGTCAGTGCCTTGACCACATCGTAATCGGGCACTTCTTCGATGATGACATTGATCTCGGCTGCACTCAGCGCGCCGGCGCCGAGCACGGTCGCCGTCAAAAGCGCGCCGAGGGATGGCAATCTGAATATCCTGGTCATTCCACACTCTCCGTTGGTTTCTGTCAGTCACTGGTTCGATCAGGTCGCTTTCTTCAGGTCATGTAGACGCCCCCGGTCACGTTGATCGCCTGGCCGGTCATGAACCTCGCATCGTCGGACGCGAGGAACACGACCACACCGGCAACGTCCTCGGGCTCTTCGAGCCGCCCGAGCGGGGTCTGCTCGATGTAGGATTGGCGCACCTTCTCCGGGGTGCTGCCCAGAAGTTCGGCTTCCCACTTAACTTCGCGCTCCTGCATCGGAGTGCGCACGAAACCGGGACAAACGGCATTCACCCGGATGCCGTCAGGCGCATGTTCGCGCGCCAGGGCCTGCGTCCAGCCCACCACGGCGAACTTGGAGGCCGAATAATGTGCCAGAAACGGAGCACCAACCTTGGCCGCCAACGAAGCAGTGTTGACGATCGCCCCCTTCATGCCGTGATCCAGAAAGTGGCGCACCGCCACCTGGTTGGTCAGGAACACGCCCTTGGCATTCACGTCAAAATTGAAATCCCAGTCTTCTTCGGTAAGGTCGAGCGCCCTCTTCATGCTGGAAACGCCCGCGTTGGCATGCACCACGCTGATCGGGCCGAATGTCTCCGCACCGAGAGCGAAGGCGCGCTCGATGCTGGCTCTGTCGCGCACATCCACCGTGCAGCCGACAGCCCGCTCGCCCAGCGCCTCGGCGGCTTGCCGGGCACCGTCACCATCGAGATCGGCTATCACGACATTGTCGCCCGACGCGTGGAAAGCCCTTGCCGAAGCAAGTCCGATACCGTTGGCGCCGCCTGTGACGATTACGGTTCTGGCCATTTTTTCCTCCCTGGCTGACAGGCAATATGCCTCGATTCGAGCAAAAAGCAACAAGTATGTGTTTGATCTTGTTTGTTTGGGTTTGTATAACATCGAAAACCAACAACGGGGACACGTGACCATGGCCGACAAACGGATGCCCGCAGTGCTGCGCCACGAGCTGATTCTCAAGAAGCTCGAAGTGAAGGGCTTTGCCACCACCCTGGATTTTGCCAAGTGGCTGTCGGTTTCGGAAATGACGGTGCGGCGCGATTTCGACCATCTGGCAGAAAAGGGCCTGCTACAGCGCACGCACGGGGGGGCGGTGGCCAATTCGCGTGCCGGCTGGCAAAAGGTGGACCTGGTGGAGCCCAAGGTTTCCGAGCGTGAACAACGCGCCCGCGAGGCCAAGGCTGCCATCGCCCGCCGCGCAGCGGAAATGATCGAACCGGACCAGACCATCGCGCTTGATATCGGCACCACCACGCTGGCGCTGGCGAACCTGTTGCGCGACAATCGGATTTCGCTGTTTACCAACAGCCTGAAGATTGCGTCGCGGCTGGCCGAAACCCAGCCGCAGGTGTATGTGCCCGCAGGCAAGATAAACGGCAGCGAGCCGTCGGTCGTCGGCCCACAGGCGGTGGACTACTTTCGCAACTATTATTTCGACATCGCCTTCCTCGGGGCCTCCGGGCTTACCGCCGAAGGATTGTTCGACTACTCCCTGGACGACGCCGAGGTAAAACGTGTCTTCGTCACGCGCGCCCGTACAACGATCGCACTGCTCGACAGCAGCAAGTTCAACCGCATCTCGGTGGCCAAGGTCTGCGCTCCACCGGCACTTGATGTGGTGATTACCGACAAAGAAATGCCCGAAGCCCTGCACAAGGCGATGCTTGACGCCGGCGTGCGGGTGGAGATTGCCGAAACCGAAAGACTGGAAGGAACACGACATGATCTTTGATTTCCTCGGCGACAAGGACAAGGCAGTCATCGCCATGTGCCACATCGGTGCTCTGCCCGGCTCTCCGCTCTATGATTCCGATGGCGGCATGGACAAGCTGATCGAAGACGCAATCAGCGACATCGAGAAGCTGCAGGCCGGCGGTGTGGACGCGATCATGTTCGGCAACGAAAACGACCGCCCCTATGTGCTCAAGGGCACGCCCGAAAGCATTGCTGCGATGGCCGCCGTGGTCACCGCCTGCAAGCCGGTTCTGAAGGTGCCGTTCGGCGTCAACTATCTGTGGGACCCCGACGCCTCGGTCTCCATCGCGGTGGCCACGCAGGCGAAATTCGTGCGCGAGATATTCACCGGTGTCTTTGCCTCCGACATGGGCATCTGGGCACCGGACTGTGCCACGCCGTCCCGCAAGCGCCGCAATCTTGACCGGCAGGATCTCAAGATGCTGTTCAACATCAACGCCGAATTTGCCCATTCCCTGGACCAGCGACCGATCGAATTGCGCGCCAGGTCGGCGGTCTTCTCGTCGCTGGCTGACGCAATCCTCGTTTCCGGCCCGATCACCGGTCAGCCGGCCGACAGGTCGGACCTGCGCAAGGTGGTAGAAACCGTCGGTGACATGGTGCCCGTCTTTGCCAATACCGGCGTCAACATCGACAACGTCAAGGACGTGATGAGCATCGCTTCGGGCTGCATCATCGGCACCCATTTCAAGGTGGACGGCGACACATGGAACCCGGTGGACGGCGACCGGGTGAAGCGCTTCATGGATGTCGTCAACTCGGTGCGTTGAGCGATGGGCTGCGTTATCGGCCTGGATATCGGCACCACCTCGACCATTGGCATTCTGATCGCCCTGCCCGATCATGTACTGGCGACGGCATCCCGGCCGGTCACTTTCTCCGCACCGCAGCAGGGATGGGCCGAGGAGAATCCGGAGGAATGGTGGCAAAACGTCTGCCAGATCGTGCCCGAACTGCTGGAAAGGGGAGGTATCGAGGGCAAAGATGTAAAGGCCATCGGCGTCACCGGCATGCTGCCGGCGGTGGTGTTGCTGGATGAAGCCGGCAGGCTGCTGCGCCCCTCTATCCAGCAGTCGGACGGACGCTGTGGCGCTGAGGTGGCAGATTTGGCCGCCGAACTGGACGAAGCCGCTTTCGTGCAGCGAACGGGAAACGGCATCAATCAGCAGCTTGTGGCCGCGAAACTGCGCTGGATCGAGCGACATGAACCGCAGGTATTTGCGCGCATCGCCACGGTGTTCGGCTCCTATGACTTCATCAACTGGAAACTGACCGGGAAACGCGCTGTCGAAGCCAACTGGGCGCTGGAGGCGGGCTTTACCGATCTTGCCACCAACGATCTGGCCGACGATCTGATCGCGCTGGCCCATATCCCGCGCCACGCCGTTCCGCCGCGCATCGCTCCGCACGAGGTGCTGGGGCCGCTCAGCACGCGCGCCGCCGAGGAAATCGGCCTGCCCGCCGGCATCCCCGTAACAGGGGGAGCCGCTGACCACATCGCCTCGGGCTATGCCGCAGGCGTGATCGCACCGGGCGACGTGCTGCTGAAATTCGGCGGCTCGACCGACATCCTTATCGCTTCCGACGAGGCACGACCCGATCCGCGCATGTTTCTCGACTACCACCTGATCCCCGGCCTGTTCATGCCCAATGGCTGCATGGCTTCGGGCGGCTCGGCGCTGAACTGGTTTGCCAACCACCTCGCCTCGGGCGAACGCGCCGCCGCCGAGGCCGCCGGGCGCAGCCTGCACCAGCATCTGGATACCCTTGCCGAAGCCGTGCCCCCCGGCGCCGACGGGGTGCAGATCATACCCTATTTCCTGGGCGAAAAGACCCCGATCCACGACCCTGAGGCGCGCGCCATCCTCACCGGACTCAGCCTCAACCACGAGATCGCCCACCTCTGGCGCGCCCTGCTGGAAGGTTTCGGCTACGCTTTTCGTCACCATATCGAGGTGCTGGGTGACATGGGCCACCCGACCACCCGCTATCTTGCCTCGGACGGCGGTGCCAATTCACGGCTGTGGATGCAGATCTGCGCCGATATCCTGCAGGCACCGATCCAGCTTCTGAAGGGACACCCCGGCTCGTGCCTCGGGGCGGCCTGGGTGGCAGCCATCGGCGCCGGACTCCGCGACGACTGGGCCGGGGTATCAGCCTTCGTCACCAAAGGAGAACTGGTTCAGCCCAACCCGGCCACTGCCGGGCTTTACGATGCCGGATACCGGCGTTACCGGGCCGAATACGAAGCGCTGAAGGCGGTGCGGACATGAGCATCCTTGCCGTCGCCTGGGATATCGACGGCACGCTGGTGGACAGCGAACCGGTGCACCTGATGGCGCTCAAGGCCACCTGCAGGCAGTTCGGCGCCGATATCTCGGACCTGCCCGACAACCGTTTCATTGGCGTGAGCATGCTCGGCGTCTGGCGAGAATTGTACCCGCGCATGCCCGGCCACGTCGACCGGAAAGAATTCCTGGATACGGTCAATACCCATTACCGGAACCTTGCGCACCACCTGCGTCCGATGCCGCGCGCGCTGGCGGCGGTGTCCCACCTTGCCCGGGCCGGGTTGCGGCAGGTGGCGGTCTCCAATTCCGCGCGGGTCGTAGTGGACGCCAATCTGGCGCTTGGCGGGCTGGGCCGTTACATGGAATTCTCGCTGAGCCTCGACGACGTTTCCGCCGGCAAACCGGCACCCGAACCCTATCTCGAAGCCGCCCGACGGTTGGGAATGGAGCCAGAGCAACTCGTAGCAGTCGAAGACAGCGACACAGGCGCTCAAAGCGCCCGCGCCGCGGGGCTCTCCGTGATTCGGATCGATTGGCCGAACATGGAAAACACGGCACGCGGAAACCACCTGGAACGGATAGCTGATTTGATCATCGATATGGCAAGGCGGCCCGATAATGGCGACATGCCGCCAAGGATCATGCCTGGCCGGGAAGCGGATCGGCAGAATGAATGTCCGTTCCGGTCTCCCATCCCCCGGGATCATTAGCGCAAGCTCAACCCGATCGGAGCCGTCTTCGCCACGGCCCGGCATCGCACCGTCCGATCACATATGGCGCTGTTGCAGAGAACGGCGAAGCGGATGGTCTTCAAGCCCGTCGAGCTGCCGCCAGAGGTGACGCCGACCGAAGAGCGCAAACCGGTTGCCTCTGGCCGTCGAAGACGTCTCATTCACCGACATCGATCGCGCGCGACACCAAGAACCGCACGGCCTGGTCAGGCCGCATCACCCGCATCCCGGCATAGCTCATCCGCCCGGAGGCCGGGATGCTGCACGAGAACACCGTTGCGCAGCCCGGCCCCCGCAGCGCTCAATACCACCCAATCAACCGTCACCGCACCATCTTCGTACCGCAAAAAACGCTGGCACCGCCTGACCTGCTCCCCGGAAAAGACCTCGAATTCGGGTTAGGTCACCGACTCATAAGTTCGCAACCAAATCCTGATTGAAGCGAGTTGGACAGAGGCGAGGTAGTTGTCGTCACGTTTGTCATAGTGTGTGGCCACGGCGCGGAAGTGTTGTAAGCGCCTCGTCGCTCCCCTACGCGGCGCTTACGGATGATAAGCTGGCTTCGATTGCCGAGATCCTGTGCTCGGTTCCCGGCATCGGCCCTGTCGCCAGCACCATGCTGATCGCTGAAATGCCGGAGCTTGGCCAAACCTCGGGAGAACAGGCCGCCGCTCTCACGGGGCTTGCGCCCATCGCCCATGACAGCGGCGCCATGCGCGGCAAACGCGCCATCGGCGGCGGAAGACGCCTGCTCAGGCATGTGATGTTCCAGGCGGCGCTCCTCGCAAGCCACCATAACCCGGACCTGAAGACCTTCGCCGATCGCCTGCGCGCGAAAGGAAAACCGCACAAGGTCATCATTACCGCAGTCGCACGAAAGCTCGTCACAATCGCGAATGCCCTGTGCCGGTCACAACAAAAATGGGCACCTCAAGCTTCCTGAGAAATACAGTTGCTAAAGCGCCATGTCATCGCGGTGGATGAGTGCTGCGCGCCCCGGATAGCCCAGCACCGCCTCGATCTCGTCCGAGCGCCGGCCGGCGATGGCGCGGGCCTCCGCGGCGGTGTAGCGCGTCAGCCCCTGGCCCAGGCGCTGCCCCCGGGGGCCGAGGATCGCCACCGGATCGCCACGCCCGAAATCGCCGCACACCGCCACCACTCCGGCTGGCAGCAGCGAGTTTCCCCGCGCCAGCGCCGCCGCCGCGCCGGCATCGACGCAAACCTCGCCGCGCGGCTTCATCGCCGCGATCCAGCGCTTGCGCGCCGTCTGCGGATCTTCGCGCGCCGCAAACCACGTGGCCGGCGCCCCCTCGGCCAGGGCGCGCAGCGGGTGCGGCCGGGTGCCCCGGGTGATCGCCATGGTGCATCCGGCGGCGGTGGCGGTTTTCGCGGCCAGCAGCTTCGTCTTCATGCCGCCGCGCGACAGCCCCGAACCCGCCTCGCCGGCCATGGCCTCGATCTCGGGGGTGATCTCCTCGATCACCTCCAGCCGCTGCGCATTCGGGTCCTGGCGGGGGTTGGCGGTATAGAAGCCGTCCACGTCGGAGAGCAGCACCAGCAGATCGGCACCGGTGGTCACCGCGATCTGGGCGGCCAGCCTGTCATTGTCGCCAAAGCGGATCTCGTCGGTGGCGACGGTATCGTTTTCATTGACGATCGGCACCACCCCGAGCGCCAGCAGCTGCGCCAGGGTGGCGCGCGAGTTGAGATACCGGCGCCGGTCGGCGCTGTCCTCGAGCGTGACCAGCACCTGCGCGGTGGTGATGCCGTGCGGGGCCAGCGCCTGTTCGTAGGCGCGCGCCAGGCGGATCTGCCCCACCGCCGCCGCCGCCTGGGACTGCTCCAGCGAAAGCTCGCCCTCCGGCAGGCCCAGCGCCGCCCGCCCCAGCGCGATGGAGCCCGAGGACACCAGCACCACATCGCTGCCGCGGCCCCGCGCCTCGGCCACGTCCTCGGCCAGCGCCGCCAGCCAGTCGGCGCGCAGCCGGCCGTCTTCGACCAGCAGCGCCGAGCCGATCTTGACCACCAGCCGCTTCACCTCGTTCAGGGCTGCCACGGCGCGTCCTCCCCGCCCTGTTCCCTCGGCCGCAGCCTGTCGGCGGAGATGCGCTCGCGCAAGGCGCGCAGCACCTCGCGCACGCCGGCGCCGGTGGCGCCCGACATCTCCATCACCGGCCCGCCCGACGCCGCCTCGAGCGCCGCGCGCCTTTCGGCGCGCTCTTCGGGGGTGAGGGCATCCACCTTGTTGAGCACCGTCACCCGCGGCTTGCCCGCCAGCTTGCCGCCGTAGGCCTCCAGCTCGTTGATGATGGTGCGCCAGTCGGCCGCCACGTCCTCGGCGGTGCCGTCCACCAGGTGCAGCAGCACCGAGCAGCGCTCCACATGGCCGAGGAAGGTATCGCCCAGGCCGCGGCCCTCATGCGCACCCTCGATCAGACCGGGGATGTCGGCGACCACGAATTCGGCATCGTCCACTCCCACCACGCCCAGATTGGGCACCAGCGTGGTGAAGGGGTAGTCGGCCACCTTGGGGCGCGCGTTCGAGGTGGCGGCCAGAAAGGTGGACTTGCCCGCATTCGGCAGGCCCAGGAGGCCCACATCGGCGATCAGCTTGAGCCGCAGCCACAGCGTGCGCTCCACCCCCGGCTGGCCGGGGTTGGCCCGGCGCGGCGCCTGGTTGGTGGAGGACTTGAAGTGCAGGTTGCCGAAGCCGCCGTTGCCCCCGCGGGCCAGCAGCACGCGCTGGCCCACTTCGGTGAGGTCGGCGATCACCGTTTCCTGGTCCTCCTCGAGGATCTCGGTGCCCACCGGCACCCTGAGCACGACGTCGTCGCCATCGCGGCCGGTGCGCTGCCGGCCCATGCCGGGCTGGCCGTTCTTCGC
>WFPZ01000071.1 GCA_015487335.1 Paracoccaceae bacterium | reverse complement strand
GCTTCCAGGTCGGTGCCGTCGGCATAGGCGCGCGGCAGATATTCGCGCACCAGCCGCATGCCCTCCAGCGCGATCCCCTGGCTCATGGGGTGGTAATGGGGCGAGCTGTAGGCCTCGAGGCAATGGGCGAAGGCGTCCATGCCGGTGCCGGCGGTGATCGCCCTGGGCATGCCGACGGTGAGTTCGGGGTCGCAGATCACCACCGAGGGCATCAGCCTGGGGTGGAAGATGATCTTCTTCACATGGGTCTCGGAATTGGTCAGCACCCCGGCGCGCCCCACCTCCGAGCCGGTGCCGGCGGTGGTGGGCACGGCGATGATCGGGGCGATGGCCTCGGCGTTGGCGCGCGTCCACCAGTCGTCCACATCCTCGAAATCCCACACCGGGCGGGTCTGGCCGACCATCAGCGCGATCAGCTTGCCCAGGTCCAGCCCCGAGCCGCCGCCGAAGGCGATGACGCCATCGTGGTTGCCGGCCTTGTAGGCCATCACCCCGGCCGCGAGGTTGGCCTCGTTGGGGTTGGGGTCCACCTCCGAGAACAGCCCCCGCCCCAGCCCGGCATCCTCGAGAATGTCGAGGGCAAGGGAAGTCACCGGCAGTTCGGCCAGGCCGCGGTCGGTGACAAGCAGCGGGCGCTTGATGCCGGCGGCCGCGCATGCTTCGGGAAGTTCGCGGATCCGCCCCGCCCCGAAGCGGATGGCGGTGGGATAGGACCAGTTGGCGGTTGGTATCATTTCAGGGCTTTCCTCAGGTGGTAGGATTTTGGTCTGGTCAGGTTGTGATAGCCGAGCACCGAAAGCGCCCCGCCGCGGCCTGTGTTCTTGCAGCCGGTCCAGCACAGGGCCGGGTCGAGGTAATCGCAGCGGTTCATGTAGATGGTGCCGGTCTCGATCTGCCGGCCGATGCGGGCGGCGCGCTCGGGGTCGGAGGTCCAGAGCGAGGCGGTGAGGCCGAACTCGCTGTCGTTCATCAGCGCGATCGCCTCGGCGTCGTCCCTGACCGGCATGATCCCGACCACGGGGCCGAAGCTTTCCTCGCGCATCACCCGCATGGAGTGGTCCACGTCCACCAGGATCTGCGGGGCGAGATAGGTGCCGCCGTCGTCCTGGGGGAACAGCGCCGGGTCGATCAGGGCGCGCGCGCCCTTTTCCACCGCTTCGGCCACATGTTCGCGCACCAGATTGGCGAAACGGATGTTGGCCATCGGGCCGATGGTGGTTTCGGGATCGAGCGGGTTGCCCAGCCTGTAGCCGGAGACCAGCGCCACGGCCTTTTCCACGAAGGCGTCAAAGAGGGATTCGTGGACATAGATACGTTCGATCCCGCAGCAGCACTGGCCGGAGTTGAACATCGCCCCGTCCATCAGCACGTCCACGGCCGCGTCCAGATCGGCGTCTTCCATCACGTAGCCCGGGTCCTTGCCGCCCAGCTCCAGCCCCAGGCCGGTGAAGGTGCCGGCGGCGGCGCGCTCCATCTCCTGGCCGCCGCGCACCGAGCCGGTGAAGTTGACGAAGTCGAAGGACTTCGCCGCGATCAGGGAGGACGTGGTTTCATGGTCGAGGAAGACGTTGATGAACACGTCCTCGGGCACGCCCCCCGCATGCAGCGCCTCGGCCATGCGCTCGCCGGCCAGCAGCGTCTGGGTGGCGTGCTTGAGCACCACCGTGTTGCCGGCGATCAGCGCCGGGACGATGGTGTTGACGGCCGTCAGATAGGGATAGTTCCAGGGGGCGATCACCATCACCACCCCGTGCGGCTCGCGCGCGATGTAGCGGTGGAAGGCGTCGGAGTTCTCGATCTCGATCGGGGCGAGGGCGGATTCGGCGATCGAGGCCATGTGTTCGGCGCGTTCGCGCACGCCGCCGATCTCGCCGCCGTAGCGCACCGGGCGTCCCATCTGCCAGGCCAGTTCCTCGACCACGCGGTCGTTCATGGCGGCCAGCGCCTCGATGCCGGCCATCACCAGCCGGCGGCGTTCGTCCAGCGGGCGCGCCGCCCAGCCCCGTTGCGCCTCGCGTGCGCGGGCGACGGCATCGCGGGCCTGGTCGGGGCTCAGCACCGGGCGTTCGGCATAGACCGATCCATCGATCGGCGAGATGCAACGGATCATCTTCGTCATGGTCTTTCTCGCTTTCTGGGCCGGTCGCGCCGGCCGGTTGTCCGGGGGCTGGCGGAGCGCCTCATGCCCGTTCGAAGCCGCGGGCGACCTCCCAGTCGGTGACGACGCGGTCGTATTCTTCCTGCTCCCACATGGCGGCGCGGTAGTAGTGGTCGATCACCTCGTCGCCGAAGGCCGCGCGCAGCATCTTCGAGCGTTTCATCGCGGTTGCCGCATCGCGCAGGGTGCGGGGGATGGAGCGGGCGCGCCTGGCGGCATAGGCATCGCCCACGAAGGGGGGCTCCAGCTCCAGTTCGCGCTCGATTCCGTCGAGCCCCGCGGCGATCAGGGCGGCGGCGGCGAGATACGGGTTGAGATCCGCACCGCCCACGCGGCACTCGATGCGGATCGCCCGGGTGCCCTCGCCGCACATCCGGTAGCCGGCGGTGCGGTTGTCGCGGCTCCAGATCGCCTTGGTCGGGGCGAAGGTGCCCTCGGCGAAACGCTTGTAGGAGTTGACATAGGGCGCCAGGAACCAGGTGATTTCGCTGGCGTGCGCCAGAAGCCCGGCCACGTAGTGGCGCATCAGCTTCGACATGCCCCATTCGGCCTTTTCGTCGTAGAACAGCGGCTTGCCGTCCAAAGACCACAGCGACTGGTGGATGTGGCTGGACGAGCCCGCCGTCTTGTGGCTGGGCTTGGCCAGGAAGGTCAGGGCGCGGCCGTTCTGCCAGGCGATCTCCTTGGCGCCGTTCTTGATGATGACGTGGTTGTCGGCGGTGTCCAGCACGTCGGAATAGCGGTAGTTGATTTCCTCCTGTCCGGCCTCGGCCTCGCCCTTGGAGCATTCAACCGGGATGCCGGCGCCGAACAGCCCGTTGCGGATGGCGCGCATGACGCCCTCTTCCTTGGTGGTCTGGAAGATGTGGTAATCCTCGTTGTAGGCGCTGATCGGGGTCAGGCCCCGATAGCCGGAATGGCGGGCCTGCTCGTAGGATTGCTCGAACAGGAAGAACTCCAGCTCGGTGGCCATCATCGCGCGCATGCCCTTGCCGGCCAGCCGGGCGATCTGCTTCTGGAGGATGGCGCGGGGCGAATGGGGCACGGGCTCGTGGCTGTGATGGTCAAGCACGTCGCACAGCACCAGTGCCGTGCCCTCGAGCCAGGGGACGCGCCGCAGCGTGGCCAGATCGGGCTTCATCACGTAGTCGCCATAGCCCGAGGCCCAGCTTGTCGAGGCGTATCCCTCGACGGTGAACATCTCCAGGTCGGTGGCCAGCAGGTAGTTGCAGCAGTGGCTTTCCTCCCAGGCGGTTTCCACGAAGTTGTGGGCATGAAAGCGCTTGCCCATCAGCCGGCCCTGCATGTCCACGACACAGGCCAGGACGGTGTCGATCTCGCCGCTGATCACGGCCTCTTTCAGTGCATCGAATGTCAGGTTGCCGGGCATCTCTTCTCCTCGTGGTCATGGGGCCGGGGGCGCGTGCGGCGCCCCCGGAAGGTTTCTCAGTTGTAACGGTAGGGCCGGCCGGCCTTTTCCATCACGTCGTTGTATTCCTTGATGATGGACACGACCCTGGCCTTGGTCTCGGACTGGGCCGCGATCTCGTCCCAGAAATCGCGTGCCGCGGCCTCGACCTGGGCCCATTCCTCGTCGGGGATGGTGGTCAGCTTCAGCTTGTCGCCGTTGACCCGCAAGGCGGCCTCGCCGCCCCAGTACCACCACTGGCGATAGTAGTGCGAGCTGTCGGTGACCATCCTGAGCAGCTCCTTGAGATGTTCGGGCAGCTCGTTCCAGCGCTCCTGGTTGGCGAAGAAGTGGCCGATCCAGGCGCCCGAGATGTTGTTGGTCAGGAAGTAGTTGGTCACATCGGCCCAGCCCACGGTGTAGTCCTCGGTGATCCCCGACCAGGCAATGCCGTCAAGCTCGCCCGTCTGCAGGGCGACTTCCACGTCCTCCCACGGCAGCGTCACCGGCACCACGCCGAAGCGCGACAGGAAGCGCCCCGCGGTGGGGAAGGTGAACACCCGCTTGCCCTTGAGGTCGTCCAGCGAGGTGATCGGCTCCTTGGTGGCGAAGTGGCACGGATCCCAGGCGCCGGCCGAGATGTGCTGCACGCCGACCTTGGCGTATTCTTCCTTCCAGATCTGATCCAGCCCGTACTGGTTGAACAGCACCGGCACGTCCAGCGAATAGCGCAGCGCGAAGGGGAAGTAGCCGCCGAACACCGTCACCTCGGTGGGCGAGGCCATCGAGTCGTCGTCGGATTGCACCGCGTCGATGGTGCCGCGCTGCATGGCGCGGAACAGCTCGCCCGTGGGCACCAGCTGGTCGGCGAAGTAGAGCTCGATCTCCATCTCGTCGCCGGCGATCTTGTTGAAGCTGTCGATGGCGGGCTTGATCACGTGTTCGGCCAGCGCCGGGCCTGCGTAGGTCTGCATCCGCCAGCGGATCTTGGATTGCGCGATCGCCGGGGCGGCAAGCGCGGTCGGTGCCGCGGCGGCGGCGGTCAGGAACTTGCGTCTTGTGGTCATGGTCCTTCTCCTGGTTGGTGGTCGGTTTCGGGTTTTCTTGCCCTCCTTTCATGCTCCCTTCGGAGTTCTTGGTTGTCAGCTTCCATACACGTAATTCGGCAGCCAGAGCGCGATCTCCGGGAAGATCATGATGATCGTCAGCGCCAGGATCATCACCAGGACGAACGGCAGGATCGAGCCGTAGATGTCGCGCAGGGTGATCTCGGGCGGGGCCATGGCCCGCATCAGGAACAGGTTGTAGCCGAACGGCGGCGTCATGTAGGCGATCTGCGTGGTGATCGTGTAGAGAACGCCGTACCAGATCAGATCGTAGCCGAGCGTCGCGACCAGCGGCACGTAGAGCGGCGCCACGATGACCAGCATCGCGGTGTCGTCCAGGAAGGTGCCCATCAAGAGGAAGGAAAGCTGCATCAGCACCAGGATCATCCAGGGCTCGAGGCCGAGGCGCTCGGTGAACAGGGTGTCGATGGCGCGCACCGCCCCCAGCCCGTCGAAGACCGCGCCAAAGCCCATGGCGGCGAGGATGATCCACATGAACATGCAGGTCACGGCCAGGGTCTGGCGGACCGAGACCTCGAACACCTCGCGGGTCATGCGCCCCTTGATCACCGCCGCGGCGAAGGCGGTGAGCGCCCCGATGGCCGAGCTCTCCACCAGCGAGGTCCAGCCGTTGACGAAGGGAACCATCATCGAGGCGAAGATCACCAGCGGCAGCAGCCCGGCGCGCAGCAGGCGCAGCTTTTCGCTCATCGGCACCCGGCGCTCCTCGGCTGCGAGCACCGGCCCCAGCGCGGGGTTTATCCGGCAGCGGATGAAGATGTAGAGGATGAACAGGCCGGCCATCATCAGCCCCGGCACCACGCCGGCCAGCCACAGCCGCCCCACCGGCTGGCGGGCGATCATGGCATAGAGCACCAGCACCACCGAGGGCGGCACCAGGATTCCCAGCGAACTGCCGGCCTGGATCACCCCGGTGATCATCTTCTTGTCGTAGCCGCGCTTGAGCAGCTCGGGCAGGGCGATGGTGGCGCCGATGGCCATGCCGGCCACCGAAAGCCCGTTCATCGCCGAGATCAGCACCATCAGCCCGATCGTCCCGATCGCCAGCCCCCCCGGCACCGGCCCCATCCAGACGTGGAACATCTTGTAGAGGTCGTCGGCGATGCGGCTTTCGCTCAGCACGTAGCCCATGAAGATGAACATCGGCAGGGTCAGCAGCGGATACCATTTCATCAGCTTCATTGCCGCCGAGAAGGCGATCTCCGAGCCCCCCGTCCCCCACAGGGCCAGGGCGGCCACCACGGCCACGAAGCCGATCGCGGCGAACACCCGCTGCCCCGTCATGAGCATCAGCATCATCGAGGCGAACATGGTCAGGGCGATCATCTCGTAGGACATCACTCTTCCCCCCCGCGGATGCGCTCGATGTCCTTGAAGAATTCCGCGATCGCCTGCAGCAGCATCAGGAAGATGCCGAGGGTCATGACGATCTTGATCGGCGCCATGTAGGGCTGCCAGCTTGAATAGCTTCGCTCCAGAAAGCCGATCTTTTCCCTCACGCCGGCGGCGCCGTCGGCGAAGAAGGCCTTGATCAGATCCCAGAAGAAGCCGAAAGGCTCGCTGCCGAAATAGCCCAGGGAATAGGCGGTGCTCGAGACCGCCCCGTAAAGCAGGACGCCCAGGTAGAACATCAGCGCGAAAACCGAGAAGGCATCGACCCAGGCCTTGGTGCGCGCGCTCCAGGAGCCGTAGACGAGATCCATCCGCACGTTGCTGCCCAGCTGGATGGAGTAGGGCCCCCCGATCAGGTAATAGGCCACCAGTGCGAACTGGGCCATCTCCAGCGTCCAGATCGAGGGCACGAAGAAGGTCTTGGAGATGGAGGACCACAGGAGAATGCCCATCATCACGAACAGCATGTACATCGCGATGCGGCCCATCACGTAGTTCACGGCCTCGACATACTTCACGTATGCGCGCATGAAACGGGTCATTCAGGCTTCCTCTGTCGGATGGTTCAGGAGGCGGACGCCGGGCAGCGCGGCGGCCAGCGCGCCGGCCAGCAGGCCGGCCATGGCTTCCTGGGCGTCCTGTTCCGCGATCAGGTCGTTGCGGATCTCGAGCATGACGTTCAGCATCCCCCCCGGCAGGGCCTGCCGGCGAAGGGTGTGGGTGACGCCGTCCTCGGGGCCGTACGGATCGTTGCGGCCGATCCTGAAATCGCAACGCCCGGGCAGCAGGCGCAGCAGCTCGTCTGCGAGGCGGGCATCCTCGTCATGAAGAACCCCGATCTGGACCTCGCGCGCACGCCCCCTGTAGACCGGCGTGAAGCTGTGCACGGTAACCAGCACCGGCTCCGCCCCGGCCTCACGCAGGCGGTCCAGCTCTGCCGCCACGGCCTGCTGGAAAGGCTCGTAGAGGCAGCGCGCCCGTTCGGCCCGCTCTTCCCGCGACAGGCCGGCATTGCCGGGCACGGGGCCGAATTCGCCTGTTTCGGCAATCGCGTCGGGTGCGTCGGGTGGGCGGTTGCAATCATAGACAAGCCGCGAAAACCGCGCCGCCACGAGGCGGGCATCCAGCCTGCGGGCAAGGGCGCAAGCCACGCCGAGCGCGCCGGGATCCCAGGCGATATGCGATTTCTGCAGATCCTCGCTCAGGCCGAGGGCGTTCAGCTTGCGGGGAAAGCGGTTGGAGGCGTGCTCGCACACCAGAAGAACCGGTGCGCGCCCGCCTGCGTTGATGATCTCGTACGCCGCCCCTTCGTCGCTGTCGAGAAATCGGCAAGCTTCACCCATCTGGCCCCCCTGTTTTGTAAAATGGTGTACAGGCCTTGCGGGGCTGTCAATATTTTTCTTTTTTGCGGTGCGGCTTTGCCCTACCCTTGCATATCCTTATGAAGGCCGTGTTACGGATGAGTGGAGTCGGCAAGGGGGACGGCGCCGTGGAAAACGGTGAAAAAACCGTAAGCGAAAAGCTTCACGACATGTTCAACGATCTCACGCGGGCGGAGCGGCAGCTGGCCAACTCGCTGCTGGAAAACTATCCGGTTTCGGGGCTGCACGTGATTACCACCGTGGCGCGCAACGCCAATGTTTCCACCCCCACCGTGGCCCGGCTGGTGCAGAAACTGGGCTTTTCGGGCTTTCCCCAGTTTCAGGCGGCGTTGCGCGACGAGCTTCAGCAGCAGATCTCCAACCCGATCATCAAGCACGACACCTGGAGCGCCAAGGCCCCGGGCACCCATATCCTCAACAGTTTCGCCGATGCGGTGGTGCAGAATCTCCGGCAGACGCTGGCCCGCGTCGATCCGGCGGAGTTCGACGCCCTGTGCGCGCTTCTGGCCGATACCGGGCGCAGCATCTACCTGGTGGGGGGGCGGTTCTCGCGCACCCTGGCGGATTATCTGTATCGTCATCTCCAGGTCAGCCGGGAGAAGGTCATCAACCTGCGCGGCGACATCGACACCTGGCCGCACAAGATGCTGGACATCCGCGAGGGCGACGTGCTGGTGGTGTTCGACATCCGCCGCTACGAAACCGCCCTCAAGCGGATCGCCACCATCGCCCATTCGAAGGGGGCCGAGATCGTCCTGTTCACCGATCAGTGGGGTTCGCCGGTCAGCCAGCTGGCCCGCCACCGGCTGCACTGCCGCATCGAGGTGCCCTCGGCATGGGATTCCTCGGCCGTGACCATGGTGCTGGTGGAAACGGTGGTGGCCGGGGTGCAGAACCTGATCTGGGACAAGACCGAAAGCCGCATGCACGAGCTGGAAAAACTGTTCGAGAGCACCCGCACCTTCCGCAAGTTCACATGATCTTCGTCTTCCGGGCAGGTTCGTGATCGCCGGCCGCGGTGCAGGTAGTGCTGAAGCGGTTGACCATTTCCATTTCATCCGCAAGTTGTGCAACAGGCGCCGGTGCTGGCAGAAGACGAGAGAAGTGATTTGAGCGTAATTCATCCCGTGATTCTCTGTGGCGGCTCGGGGACCCGTCTGTGGCCTACCTCCCGCAAGGCCTATCCCAAGCAGTTTTCGCCCCTGATCGGCCGTGAAAGCCTGTTCCAGCAGACGCTGCGCCGGTTTTCGGGCAATGGCTTTGCCGCGCCGCTGGTCCTGACCAATGCCGAATTCCGCTTTCTGGCGCGCGACCAGGCCGAGGCGCTCGGCCTCGCCGACGGGCGCTATGTGCTCGAGCCCGTGGGCCGCGACACCGCCCCCGCCATCCTGACCGCGGCGCTGATGCTGGCCGATGAGCCCGACGCGCTGATGCTGGTGGCCCCCTCCGACCACCTGATCCGCCGGCCCGAGGCCCTTGTCGCGGCGCTCGAGGCCGGCGCGCAGGCGGCGAAGGCGGGGCGGCTGGTGACCTTCGGGATCGCGCCGCAGAGCCCCGAAACCGCCTATGGCTATCTGGAACTTGCCGAGAGGCCACGAAACGGCGTGGCCAGCCCCCTGGTGCGTTTCGTCGAAAAGCCCGATGCGGCGACGGCCCAGCGGATGCTGGCCTCGGGGCGCTATCTGTGGAATGCCGGGATATTCCTGTTCCGCCCGACCGACATCATCGCCGCCTTCGAGGCCCATGCCCCGGCCATGCTGGCGCCGTGCCGCGCGGCACTGGACGGGGCCCGCACCGACCTGGGCTTCCTGCGCCTCGACCCTGAGGCCTACGCTTCGCTCGAGGGACAGTCCATCGACTACGCGGTGATGGAAAAGGCGGACGGTCTCAGCGTGGTGCCGGTTGAGGCCGGGTGGTCGGATCTGGGCAGCTGGGCTTCGCTGCATGCCTCGCTGGCCGGCTCGGGCGACGGGGTGGTGACCGAAGGGCCGGTGACCGCCGTGGGGTGCGAAAATTCCCTGTTGCGCTCGGAGGACAGCGGCATCCGCCTGGTCGGCCTGGGGCTGAAGAACACCGTGGCGGTGGCCATGCGCGACGCGGT
Organism: Paracoccaceae bacterium; assembly: GCA_015487335.1. GTDB lineage: Bacteria > Pseudomonadota > Alphaproteobacteria > Rhodobacterales > Rhodobacteraceae > S012-89. The sequence continues at coordinate 381 of WFPZ01000071.1, read as the reverse complement.
TCTGGTGGCCGATCTCGGGGCCTCTCAGCAGGTGAAGGACGTGGTTGCCACGCTGCGTGCGCAAGAGGCCCCGCAGGCCGACGACTATCCGCGCTTTCACCGCCCATGGGGCTGGTACGAGACGCTGTGCATCGGCGACCGCTTCCAGGTGAAGCGGATCATGGTCAAGCCCGGCGCGTCGCTGAGCCTGCAATCGCATCTGCACCGCTCCGAGCACTGGGTGGTGGTGGCCGGCACCGCGCGCGTCACCCTGGGCGAGGAGGTGCGGCTGGTGTCGGAAAACGAGTCCGTCTACATCCCGCTGGGCACGAAGCACCGGCTGGAAAACCCCGGCAAGTTGCCGATGTATCTCATCGAGGTGCAAACGGGCAGCTACCTGGG
>WFPZ01000070.1 GCA_015487335.1 Paracoccaceae bacterium | reverse complement strand
CGTCCACGATGCGGTGGTCATAGGACAGGGCCAGATACATCATCGGCCGGATCACGATTTCGCCATTCACCACCACGGGGCGGTCCTGGATCTTGTGCATGCCGAGGATACCCGATTGCGGCGGGTTGAGAATGGGCGATGACATCAGCGACCCGTAAACCCCGCCGTTGGAGATGGTGAAGGTGCCGCCCTGCATCTCGGCGAGGCTCAGCTTGCCTTCACGGGCCCTCTTGCCCAGTTCGTTGATCTTCTTCTCGATCTCCGCAAACGAGAGTGCATCGGCATTGCGCACCACGGGCACCACCAGGCCCTGGGGCGTGCCCACGGCGATACCCATGTGCACGAAGTTCTTGTAGACGATATCGGTGCCGTCGATCTCGGCATTGACTTCGGGCACCTCCTTCAGCGCATGGCAGCAGGCCTTGGTGAAGAAGGACATGAAGCCGAGCTTCACGCCGTGTTTCTTCTCGAACAGCTCCTTGTACTGCTTGCGCAGGTCCATGATCGCCGACATGTCCACCTCGTTGTAGGTGGTGAGGATGGCGGCGGTGTTCTGGGCATCCTTGAGCCGCCGCGCGATGGTCTGGCGCAGGCGGGTCATCTTCACCCGCTCTTCGCGCGCGGCGTCTTCGGCCGGGACCGGAGCGCGCGGGGCGGCGGGTTGCGCCTGGGGCGCGGGCGCAGGTTCGGCCAGGGCCCTGAGCACGTCTTCCTTCATGATCCGCCCATCCTTGCCGGTGCCGGTGATCTTCTCGGGCGACAGGCCGTGTTCGGCCATCAGCTTTTTCGCCGAGGGCGCATCTTCGGGGCCGGTGGCGGTGGCTTTCGGGGCTTGCGGCGCCGAAACGTCAGCCGCAGCGGGGCCAGGTGCCGCGACCGCGGCGCCCTCGCCGGCGGCAATCACCGCCAGCCGGGCTCCGGCCTCGACGGTTTCGCCCTCGCCGGCGAGGATCTCGCTGAGCACGCCGGCGGCGGGGGCAGGCACCTCGACGGACACCTTGTCGGTTTCCAGTTCGCACAGCATCTCGTCCTGGGCGACGCTGTCGCCCACCTTCTTGAACCAGCTGGAAACCGTGGCCTCGGTGACGCTTTCGCCAAGGGCCGGAACCATGACATCGACGCTGGCCGCGGCAGGCTCGGCCGTTCCGGCCGGGCTGGCGGCGGCTGTGGCGGCAGGGGCCTGCTGCGGCCGGGCTTCGGCTGCGGCGCCTTCCTCGATGGTGGCCAGCAGGGCGTCGACGGCGACGGTCTCGCCCTCGGCGGCGACGATCTCGCCAAGGGTGCCCGACACCGGCGCGGGCACTTCGACCGTCACCTTGTCGGTTTCCAGCTCGCACAGCATCTCGTCGGCGGTTACCGCATCACCCGGTTTCTTGAACCAGGTGGCGACGGTGGCCTCGGTTACACTTTCCCCAAGCGTGGGCACACGCACTTCTACGGACATGTTCGGTTATCCCTTGATGGTCAGCGCATCGTTGACGAGCGCCGTCTGTTGAGCCTTGTGCTGGCTGGCCAGCCCGGTGGCGGGCGAGGCCGAGGCGTTCCGGCCGACATAGACCGGGCGCGAGTATCTGGCCTTGATGCGGGTCAGCACCCATTCGAGATTCGGTTCGATGAAGCTCCAGGCCCCCTGGTTTCTGGGCTCTTCCTGGCACCAGACCATTTCGGCCTGGGGGAAGCGGCCCAGTTCCTTGACCAGGCTGAGTGCCGGGAAGGGGTAGAACTGCTCGATCCTGAGCAGGTAGATGTCGTCGATACCGCGCGCGTCGCGCTCTTCCAGCAGGTCGTAATATACCTTGCCCGAGCACATCACCACCCGGCGGATCTTGTCGTCGGGCTGCAGGCGGGTTTGCGACTGGCCCTTCTGGGCATCATCCCACAGCACCCGGTGGAAGGAGCTGCCGGTGGTGAACTCCTCGGCATTGGAGGTGGCCAGCTTGTGACGCAGCAGCGACTTGGGGGTCATCAGCACCAGCGGCTTGCGGTAGTTGCGGTGCAGCTGCCGGCGCAGGATGTGAAAGTAGTTCGCCGGGGTCGTGCAGTTGGCGACAATCCAGTTGTCCTCGGCGCTCAGCTGCAGGAAGCGCTCGAGCCGGGCGGAAGAGTGCTCCGGCCCCTGTCCCTCGAAGCCGTGGGGCAGCAGCATCACCAGCCCCGACATGCGCAGCCACTTGCGTTCGCCCGAAGAGATGAACTGGTCGAACATGATCTGGGCGCCATTGGCGAAATCGCCGAACTGGGCCTCCCACAGCACCAGCGCATTGGGTTCGGCCAGCGAATAACCGTATTCGAAGCCCAGCACCGCGTATTCCGACAGCATCGAGTCGATGACCTCGAAATTGGCCTGGCCCTCGCGGATGTGGTTGAGCGGGTAGTAACGCTCTTCCGTTTCCTGATTTACGAGTGCCGCGTGGCGCTGCGAGAAGGTGCCGCGGGTGCTGTCCTGGCCGGACAGGCGGACCGGGTAGTTTTCCGTCAGAAGCGAGCCGAAGGCCAGCGCCTCGGCGGTGGCCCAGTCGAAGCCCCGGCCGGTGCGGAACATCTCGGCCCGGTGCTCCAGCAGGCGGGCAACCGTGCGGTGCAGCGGAAAATTCTCGGGCGGCCGGGTCAGGGCGGCGCCGATCTCGGCCATGAGCTTTTCGGAAATTGCGGTCTGGCCGCGCTGATATTCCTTGCCCTCGCGGTCAAGGTGAGACCAGCGGCCATCCAGCCAGTCGGCCTTGTTGGGCTTGTAGTCCTTCGCGGCTTCGAATTCCGCGTTCAGATGGGCCTGGAAGGCCGCCTTCATGTCCTCGATCTCGCCCTCGGGGATCAGCCCGTCCTTCACCAGCCGCTCGGTATACAGCTGCAGCGTCGTCTTGTGACGCTTGATCCGCTTGTACATCAGCGGGTTGGTGAACATGGGCTCGTCGCCCTCGTTGTGGCCGAAGCGGCGGTAGCAGAACATGTCGATCACCACGTCCTTGCCGAACTTCTGGCGGAACTCGGTGGCCACCTTGGCGGCGTGCACGACGGCCTCCGGGTCGTCGCCGTTGACGTGGAAGATCGGCGCCTCGACCATCAGCGCGATGTCGGTGGGATAGGGCGAGGAACGGCTGAAATGCGGCGCGGTGGTGAAGCCGATCTGGTTGTTCACCACGATATGGATGGTGCCGCCGGTGCGGTGCCCCTTCAGCCCCGAGAGGCCGAAGCATTCGGCGACCACGCCCTGGCCGGCAAAGGCCGCGTCGCCATGCAGAAGCACCGGTAGGACGGCGCGGCGCTCGGTGTCGTTGTGCTGGTCCTGCTTGGCGCGGGCCTTGCCCAGCACCACCGGGTTGACGGCCTCCAGGTGCGAGGGGTTCGCCGTCAGGCTGAGGTGCACCTTGTTGCCGTCGAACTCGCGGTCCGAGGAGGCGCCGAGATGGTATTTCACGTCGCCCGATCCGTCCACGTCGTCCGGCTTGAAGCTGCCGCCCTGGAACTCGTTGAAGATGGCGCGGTATGGCTTGCCCATCACGTTGGCCAGGATGTTCAGCCGGCCGCGGTGGGGCATGCCGATGACGATTTCCTTCACCCCCAGCGCCCCGCCGCGCTTGATGATCTGCTCCATCGCCGGGATCAGCGCCTCGCCGCCGTCCAGCCCGAAGCGCTTGGTGCCCATGTACTTGACATGCAGGAACTTCTCGAAACCCTCGGCCTCGACCAGCTTGTTGAGGATCGCGCGACGGCCCTTCCGGGTGAAGGAGATCTCCTTGCCATACCCTTCGATGCGCTCCTTCAGCCAGCTGGCCTGCTCGGGGTCGGAGATGTGCATGTACTGCAGCGCGAAGGTGCCGCAGTAGGTGCGTTTCACGATGTCGAGAATCTCGCGCATCGTGGCGATCTGCAGCCCCAGCACGTTGTCGATGAAGATCGGCCGGTCCATGTCGGCTTCGGTGAAGCCGTAGGATTTGGGGTCCAGCTCGGGGTGGTGGGTCTTTTCACGCAGGCCGAGCGGGTCGAGATCGGCCACGAGATGGCCGCGGATGCGATAGGCGCGGATAAGCATCAGCGCGCGGATCGAGTCGAGCACCGCCCGCCGCACCTGCTCGTCGCTGAGCGAGACCCCCTTTTCGGCCGCCTTGGCTCGGATCTTCTCGCCCGCCTTCTTCGGCTCTTCCGCCCACTGGCCGTCCAGGGCGGCGGTCAGCTCGTCATGGGGCAAGGGCGGCCAGTCGGGGCGCGCCCAGGAGGGGCCGGCGGCCTCGCGCTCGGCATCGGCCTCGCTGTCGCCGAGCTGGCGGAAGAACTCGCGCCAGGTTTCATCGACGGCTTCCGGGTCGCGGGCGTACCGGGCATGGAGCTGCTCGATATACTCGGCGTTGTGCCCCTGCAGAAAGGATGATGCGCGGAAGATGTCGTTGCTCGGTTGATCGGTCATGGGGTACCTCGATCACATGTATGGCGCCCGCCCGCGTGCCGGGCGGGCCATGCCTATCCTATCGCCTTGAGAACCGCCTGACCCAGTTCCGCCGGGCTCTCGGCCATCACGATGCCGGCCGCCTTCATCGCCTCGATCTTGCTTTCGGCATCGCCCTTGCCGCCAGAGACGATGGCTCCGGCATGGCCCATGCGCCGGCCCGGCGGGGCGGTGCGCCCGGCAATGAAGCCGGCCACCGGCTTGGAGCGGCCCCGTTTGGCCTCGTCGATCAGGAACTGGGCGGCCTCTTCCTCGGCCGTGCCGCCGATTTCGCCGATCATGATGATGCTTGTCGTCTCGTCATCGGCGAGGAACCTCTCCAGCACGTCGATGAACTCGGTCCCCTTGATCGGGTCGCCCCCGATGCCCACGCAGGTGGATTGGCCCAGCCCCACATCGGTGGTCTGCTTGACCGCCTCGTAGGTCAGCGTGCCCGAGCGCGAGACCACCCCCACCGAACCGCGCTTGTGGATGTGGCCGGGCATGATGCCGATCTTGCAGGCATCCGGCGTGATCACGCCGGGGCAGTTGGGGCCGATCAGGGTGGTCCGGGAATCCTGCAGCACCCGCTTCACCTTCATCATGTCGAGCACGGGGATGCCCTCGGTGATGCATACCACCAGCGGGATTTCCGCGTCGATTGCCTCTAGGATCGAATCGGCGGCGAAGGGCGGCGGCACGTAGATGACGGACGCATCCGCTCCGGTTGCCTCCTTCGCCTCGTGCACCGAGTTGAAGACCGGCAGGCCCAGATGCGTCTGCCCGCCCTTGCCCGGGGTGACCCCGCCGACCATCTTCGTGCCGTAGGCGATGGCCTGTTCGGAGTGGAAGGTGCCCTGGCTGCCGGTGAAACCCTGGCAGATCACGCGGGTGTTTTCGTCTACGAGAATGGCCATCCGCCTACCCCTTCACCGCTTTCACGATCTTCCTTGCCGCGTCGGCCAGATCGTCCGCCGCGATCACGTTCAGGCCGGAGTTCTCGATGATCTCCTTGCCCTTCTCCACGTTGGTGCCCTCAAGGCGCACCACCAGCGGCACCTTCAGGCCCACTTCCCTGACGGCCGCCACCACGCCCTCGGCGATCACGTCGCATCGCATGATGCCGCCGAAGATGTTGACCAGGATCCCCTTCACGTTGGGGTCGGAGGTGATGATCTTGAAGGCCTCTGTCACCTTTTCGCGGGTGGCGCCGCCGCCCACGTCGAGGAAGTTGGCGGGCGAGGCACCGTAGAGCTTGATGATGTCCATCGTCGCCATGGCCAGCCCGGCGCCGTTGACCATGCAGCCGATCTCGCCATCCAGCGCGATGTAGTTGAGATCGTACTTGCTGGCTTCCAGTTCCTTGGGGTCTTCCTCGGAAGTGTCGCGCAGCTCGGCGATGTCGGGGTGGCGGTAAAGCGCGTTGCCGTCGAAGCCCATCTTGGCATCGAGGCACTTCAGGTCGCCCTTATCGGTGACGATCAGGGGGTTGATCTCGATCATCTCGGCGTCTTTCTCGACGAACAGCCGGTAGAGCGTGTCCGTCAGCTGGATGCACTGCTTTACCTGCGGCCCCTCGAGCCCCAGCGCAAAGGCGATGCGCCGGCCGTGGAAGGGCTGGTAGCCGGTGGCCGGATCGACGGAGAAACTGAGGATCCTGTCCGGCGTGCTGGCGGCCACTTCCTCGATGTCCATGCCGCCCTCGGTAGAGCAGACGAAGGAGATGCGGCTGGTGGCGCGATCGACCAGAAGCGCCAGGTAAAGCTCGCGCTCGATGCCCGAGCCTTCCTCGATATAGACGCGGCCCACCTGCTTGCCGGCCGGGCCGGTCTGCTTGGTCACGAGCGTGCGGCCAAGCATCCGGCGGGCCTCGTCGGCGGCCTCTTCCACCGAGCGGGCCAGACGAACGCCGCCTCCATCGCCTGCGTCGGCCTCCTTGAACTTGCCCTTGCCGCGGCCGCCGGCGTGGATCTGCGCCTTGACCACCCACAGCGGCCCGTCGAGCTGGCCGGCGGCCGTCTTGGCTTCTTCGGCGCGCAGGACGACGCGGCCGTCGGACACCGGGGCGCCGTAGCTGCGCAGCAGCGCCTTGGCCTGATATTCATGAATGTTCATGAAGCTTTCCCGTGCTGGTTCGTTTCGCTGACCCTTTGCATGAATGCGAGGGATGAATAAACGGTTTTTCAGCGGTGAAAGCGGCCAAAAGCGGAAAAAACGACATATGTGATCACACACCGGAAGCGCGTGATCACATATTGGAAAATATTGATTTCAGGATATGAATTCGGGCGCGAGCCACCTGTGGCGGTGAGTCGCGCCCGCTGTGCCGGTGGTCGGCCGGATCCTCAGCCAAGCGAGGGGTCGATGCCCTTGCAGGCCTCCACGAGGCCCTTCACGGCCTCGACCGACTTGTTGAACATCTCCTGCTCTTCCTTGTCGAGCCTGATGTCCACCACCCGCTCGACCCCGCCGGCGCCGATGATCGTGGGCACGCCCACATACATCCCCTTCAGCCCGAAGGCGCCGTCGACCCAGGCTGCGCAGGGAAGCAGGCGCTTCTGGTCCTTCAGATAGGCTTCGGCCATCTCGATGGCGGCGGCAGCCGGGGCATAGTAGGCAGAGCCGGTCTTGAGCAGGCCGACGATCTCGGCCCCGCCGTCGCGGGTCCGCTGGACGATGGCATCCAGCCTGTCCTGGGTGGTCCAGCCCATCTTGACCAGATCGGGCAGCGGGATGCCGGCGACCGTCGAGTAGCGTACGCTGGGGACCATGGTGTCACCATGACCGCCCAGGACGAAGGCAGTCACGTCCTTCATGGAGACGCCAAACTCGAGGCTGAGGAAGTGGCGGAAGCGGGCCGAATCGAGCACGCCGGCCATCCCCACCACCTTTTCATGCGGCAGGCCGGAATATTCGCGCAGCGCCCAGACCATCGCATCCAGCGGGTTGGTGATGCAGATCACGAAGGCGCCGGGGGCATGGGCCTTGATGCCTTCGCCGACCGACTTCATGACCTTGAGGTTGATGCCGAGCAGGTCATCGCGGCTCATGCCCGGCTTGCGCGGCACCCCCGCGGTGACGATGCAGACATCGGCGCCGGCGATTTCGGCATAGTCGGTCGTCCCGGAGAGGGCGGCGTCGAACCCCTCGATCGGGCCGGATTCGGCGATGTCGAGGGCCTTGCCCTGCGGCACGCCATCGGCAATGTCGAAAAGCACGACATCGCCAAGCTCCTTGATGGCGGCAAGATGCGCGAGCGTTCCGCCGATCTGCCCGGAACCGATCAGGGCGATTTTGGGTCTGGCCATTTTGGGTTCTCCATCCGGTTGATGACGCCGGTTGCCTAGCCATTCTGTCTCCGTTGCGCAAGGGCGCTGCGCCGCGGCGAAGGGGGCGGGCGGGCTTCATCCCGGGTCGGATGCCGGACGAGGCGCAGACGCGGGCAGCGGAATGCAGGGCGTGAGGCGGTGCGGGAACGGACATTCGCCCCCGCCATTGTGCGGCGGGTCCTTGCCGGCACGGTTGCATGCGGCGCTTCCCGACAGGCCGTTCTCCTGCCGCTCGCCGTGGCCGGCTGATCGGGGATGGATCGGGCCGGCGGGGCTGTTCGAAGCGCCCTCTTACGCCCCTTCCCCGGCAGGGGCGGCGGGTTTGCCCGCTTCCTCGAAGGCCTCGCCGGCCGAGACCAGACAGGCCAGCCCGTCCGGCAGGGTGACGATCAGCGTCCAGCTGCCGGTGCTGTCGGAGGCGAAAAGCTCCATCACCCGGTTGTCGCTGCTCAGCCCGAAGGCGCGCCGGCTTTCGCCGTAAATCTGAGACAGGCGCTCGACGACGGTTTCGCGCGGGGCGCAGCTGCGTTCTGCCTGCGCGCGCACCGCCCCCGCGGCGAAAACCGTTGCGGCAAGGGCGAGCGAGAGGGCGGGAAGGGGCCGGTTCATGGCAATTTCTCTTGAATTTGCGGCAACTCTGGCGGCGAAATTCCCAACAAACGGTTAACGGGCTGGTGTGGGGGCGGAAAGTTCTGCGTTGCGGCGAAACGGAGCTTGCCAAATGCGTCGTTTCGGTGGAGGTTTGCGCAACTTTGTTGCGAGGCGAGGAATCATGCAGCCACCAGTTCGGCCTTTCCGTTCGGTTCTCTATATCCCCGGCTCGAAGGAGCGGGCGCTCGAGAAGGCGAAGACCCTGCCCACGGATGCGATCATCTTCGATCTCGAAGATGCGGTGGCGCCGCAGGAAAAGGCCCATGCCCGCGCGTTGCTGGCCGGCGTGCTGGCGCAGGGCGGTTACGGGGCGCGGGTGAAGCTGGTGCGCGTGAACGGGCTCGATACCGAATGGGGGCGCGATGACGTGGCGGCCCTTGCCGGGCTCGAGATCGACGGCCTGCTGCTGCCCAAGGTCGATACGCCGGCCGATCTGGACGCGCTGGCCGAGTCGGCGCCGGGGGTGGCGCTGTGGGCGATGATGGAAACGGCGCGCGGGGTGCTGAATGCTGCCGAGATCGCGGCGCACCCGCAACTGGCCGGTTTCGTCCTTGGTACCAATGATCTGGCGAAGGAGCTTGGCTGCCGGGCCGGCCCCGGGCGTGCACCGCTGATCACCTCGCTGCAGCTGTGCCTGCTGGCGGCGCGGGCGGCGGGCATCGTCTGTATCGACGGGGTCTACAATGCCTTCAGGGACGAAGACGGCCTGCGCGCCGAATGCGAACAGGGCCGCGACATGGGGTTTGACGGCAAGACGCTGATCCACCCGGCCCAGCTTGCGGTGGCCAACGAGGTTTTCGCCCCCAGCCCGGAGGAGATCGACCTGGCCCGCCGCCAGATCGCCGCCTGGGAAGAGGCGCAGGCCGCGGGGCAGGCTATCGCAGTTGTTGATGGCAGGATCGTCGAAAATCTGCATATCGTGACCGCGCGGGCGGTGCTCGCGAAAGCGGAAGCGATAGCACAGATGGAGAAATAGAGATGGGCTGGCTGATACTTGGCGTTCTTCTGTGGGGCGTGTCACATGAATTCAAGCGCCTCGCGCCGGGCCTTCGGGCCAGCATGGGCAATGCGGGGAAGGGGCTTGTGGCGGTGGGGTCGCTGGTGGCGCTCTGGCTGATGGTGAAGGGCTACAAGGCCGCCGATCCCACGCCGCTGTGGCAGCTGGGCGACTGGGCCACATATCTCAACAACCTGCTGATGGTGCCGGCGGTTGCACTGATGGGAGTGGGTAAATCGAAAAGCCGCCTGCGCGGCATGATTCGCCACCCGATGCTGACCGGGCTGCTAGTGTGGGTGGTGGCGCACCTGCTGGTCAATGGCGATCTTCCCTCGCTGGTGCTGTTCGGCGGGCTGGGTGTGTGGGCGGTGCTTTCGATGCGGATGATCAACCGCGCCGAGCCCGATTACGTGCCCTACACCGAGGGCAGCGTGAAGGGCGATATCCGGCTGGCTGTGATCACGATCGTGCTTTTTGCCCTGATCGGCGGGGTTCACACCTGGCTTGGGGTAAACCCCTTCGGCGGCGGCGGGGCCTAGTAGCCCCGGCGCGGGGGCGATGAGGCGATGAAACCGGAGCATCCATGATGAAGACGAACGCAGGGCGGTTCTTCGAGGATTACAAGGTGGGCGAGGTGATTGCCCATGCGGTGCCGCGCACGGTTTCGGGGGGAGAGCGGGCGCTTTACCATGCGCTCTATCCGGCCCGTCACGCGCTTCATTCCTCGGACCGTTTCGCCGAGGACTGCGGGTTGGAGGGCGCCCCGCTGGATGACTGGCTGACCTTCCACCTGGTGTTCGGCAAGACGGTGCCGGACATCTCGCTCAATGCGGTGGCCAATCTCGGCTATGCCGAGGGGCGCTGGCTGAAGCCTGTGCGCCCCGGTGACACCCTGCGCGCGGTGAGCGAGGTGATCGGGCTCAAGCAGAACTCCAATGGCAAGAGCGGCATCGTCTGGGTGCGCACCACCGGGCTGAACCAGTTCGACGAGCCGGTGCTGAGCTATGTGCGCTGGGTGATGGTACGCAAGCGCAGCCCCGACGCCCCGGCGCCGGTCACCTGCATTCCGCAACTGGCCGGCCATGTCGCGGCGGAAGATCTGGTGGTGCCGGAGGGGCTGGACTTCTTGCAGTACGATTTCGCACTGGCCGGAGAGCCGCACCGGATGGCCGACTACGAGATCGGTGAGAAGATCGACCACGTGGACGGGGTGACTATCGAGGAGGCCGAGCACATGCTGGCCACCCGCTTGTGGCAGAACACCGCCAAGGTGCATTTCGACGCCACCCGGCGCCCCGACGGGCGGCGGCTGATCTATGGCGGGCATGTGATCAGCTTGGCGCGGGCGCTATCGTTCAACGGGCTGGCCAATGCGCAGATGGTCGTCGGGCTGAACGCGGGCGCTCATGCCAACCCCTGTTTTGCCGGCGATACCGTGCGCGCCTGGTCGCAGGTGCTCGACAAGGCAGAGACCCCGGCCCCAGGCGTGGGGGCGATCCGGCTGCGGCTGGTGGCGGTGCGCGACGGTGCGCGTCCCTTCGCCCTGCGAAACGAGGCGGGAAAGTACCTGCCCGAGGTGTTGCTGGATCTCGATTACTGGGCCTTGATGCCTTTGTGACCGCATAAGTGATCACGCTTATCATTCTAGTGATCACAAAAGGAAATTTCCGGGGGAAAAATTGCCGGTTTTTCGGGGATTTCCCGGCTGAGCGGGTGACTCGCGGAAAAATCCGGCTATCACGGTGCGCAAGATACGACATGCGCAAAGCACAGGAAGGAAGCACATCATGCCTGATGTCAGCCAGAGCAACCGCCCGCTTTCCCCGCATCTCTCGGTCTACCGGCCGCAGATCTCCATGGTGTCCTCGATCCTCACCCGAATCACTGGTATCAGCCTGCTTGTGGGCGGGCTGCTGGTGATCTGGTGGTTTCTCGCCGCGGCGACCTCGCCCGAAGCCTTCGCCCTGGCGGATGGGGCCCTGACCTCATGGCTGGGCGATCTGGTGATGCTCGGCTCGCTCTGGGCGCTGTGGTACCACTTCCTGACCGGGCTGCGGCATCTCTACTGGGACACCGGGCGCGGCCTTGATCTGCCCACCGCGAAGATGCTGGGCTGGGTGGCCGTGTTCGGCTCTTTCATTCTGACGGCCCTGACCGTCGTTCTCGTCTAGGGGGATGGCAATGGCTTTTCTGACCGACCGCAAACGTGCCACGGGGCTGGGCTCGGCCCGCACCGGAACCGATCACCAGTGGACAATGACGGTCAGCGCCGTGGCGTTGGCCATTCTGGTGCCGCTGTTCATCTTCACCTTCGGCCCGATGCTGGGCCGGCCCCATGAGGAGGTGCTGGCCTATTTCGGGCGTCCCTTCCCGGCGCTGGTGGCGGTGCTGACGCTGGTCACCGGATTCATGCATTTCCGGCACGGGGTGCGCATCGCCATCGAGGATTACACCCACGGCCTGGTGCGTGAATACCTGATCATCGCGATGAACATCATCAGCTTTGGCGCGGCGGCCGTGGCCATCTTCGCCATCGCCCGGCTGGCGCTTTGAGGAGCTAACAGGATCATGGCAGCTTACGAATACGAGACGCACAACTATGACGTGGTGGTGGTCGGCGCCGGCGGCGCGGGGCTG
>WFPZ01000069.1 GCA_015487335.1 Paracoccaceae bacterium | reverse complement strand
TCCCATCAACCCCGCCCCCTCGTCCTATGCGGTGATCGCCGCCCAGAAGGCCGGTGGCGGCGACATGGGCGAACTGGTGCATTCGATCCTGCGCGCCTACTGGGCCGAAGACCGCAACATCGCCGAAGACGAGGTGATCCGCGAGTGCCTCGAAAAGGCGGGCTTCGATCCGGGGCTGGCCGACAGCGGGCTGCTGAGCGGGGCGGAGGAATATGCCAGGAACCTCGAAGAGGCCGTGGCCCGGGGCGTCTTCGGGGCGCCCTTCTACATCACTGACGACGACCAGCGGTTCTGGGGCCATGACCGGCTGGAGGATCTCGACCTCCACCTTGCGGGCAAGCTGTGATGCCAATGAGAAACCTGGGCGGGCTGGCGACCTGGGTTGCCGAGTACGGCCAGGGAAATCTGCCGTTGCTTCTCATGCATTGTTCGCTGGCCCATTCCGGCGCATGGGCGGGAATGATGGCCCATCTCGACGACCTGCTGCGCGCCACCGCCTTCGATCTGCCCGGCCACGGCCGCACGGCCGATCTGCCGCCGGGGCGGGACCTGCTTGATCAGACCACCGCGATCGCCGGGGCGCTGATCCGCGAACCCGCGGTCCTCATCGGCCATTCCTTTTCCGCCATCGCGGCGCTGCGCTTGGCGCTGGAGCGCCCCGAAGCGGTGCGCGCGCTGGTGCTGATCGAGCCGGTGCTGTTTGCCGCCGTGCGCGGCGGAGAGGAATTTTCCGCGCTGGAAGAAGCCACCCGCCCCTTCGCCGAGGCTTTCACCGAGGGGCGGCGCGAGGATGCCGCGCGCCATTTCACGACCATCTGGGGTGACGGGCGGGCTTGGGAAGACCTGCCGCCGCTTCAGCGCGCCTACCTGGCCGAGCGCATCCACCTGATTCCGGCCGGCCATTCCGCCACCCACGAAGACCGCGCCGATCTTCTGGCGCCGGGGCGGCTGGAGGGGCTTGCCGCGCCGGTTCTGCTGCTGGAGGGCGCCGCTTCGCCCCCGGTGATCGGCGCCATCGGAACCGCCCTGTTCCTGCGTCTTGCAAAGGCAACCCGCCACGTCGTCCCCGAAGCGGGGCACATGCTGCCCATCACCCACCCGCGCCAGAGTGCCGAGGCCATCCGCCGCTTCCTGCTGACGAACGCCGGCTGACTTCTTCTGTCGAGAAATGCTCCCGTGCGGCAGGCATGAAGTTTTCGCGCCGGATCGGGGTTCATGCCTTCGGCAAGGATGTTTCGCGACAGGAAAGCCTGCGGGGAGGCGTGAGAATGTCGCGCCTGATCGCATTCATCTCGCCCGGGGCGCGCGCGCAGCGTCCCGGGCATGCGCCCGCCCGCCCCCCGGCGGGCGCATTCGCGCCCATCCGGGCGGTCGCCTGCCCTTCGGTTGCGCAGACAGGCGAATCCGGTCAGGAATGCCATGCCCTATGGCGCGATCAGCTTCAGGAAATCGTCCACATCCGCATCGGTGGTGCACCAGCTGCACACCATCCGGGCCGAAAGGGGCTCGTCGTCGGGGCCGTCAAGCGACTGGTTGAAGGGCCACAGGTAATAGGCCGCGCCGGCGGCCCGGGCCTTGCGGTGCCCGGCGCGCGGCCAGCTGGCGAAAACGGCATTGGCCTCGACGGGATGGACGAGTGCCGCTCCGGGGATGGCGCGGATGCCCTCGGCCAGCCGCCGGGCCGCGGCATTGGCGGCGCGCGCCATTTCCAGCCACAGATCATCCTCCAGAAAGGCTTCCATCTGGGCCGAGAGGTAACGGTGCTTGGAAAACAGGTGCCCCCCGCGCTTGCGGCGCAGCTCGAACTCCCAGGATCTGGCCGGCTCGAAGAGTATCACCGCCTCCACCCCCATCAGGCCGTTCTTGGTGCCCCCGAAGGAAAGCACATCGACGCCGGCCTTCCATGTCATCTCGGCGGGGGTGCAGCCGGCACTGACCAGCGCGTTGGCGAAACGCGCCCCGTCCATGTGCAGCGCCATCCCGTGGGCATGGGCGACGGCGGCAATCCCGGCCACCTCGGCCGGAGAATAGACCGTCCCCGCCTCGGTGGCGTTGGTGATCGTGACCGCCCCGGGCTGCACCGCGTGCACGAATCCTTCGGGGGTTTCGGCCAGCGCCGCCTCCAGCGCGGCGGCGGTGAATTTCGCATGCTCGCCATCGAGCGGCACCAGCTTGGCCCCGCCGGTGTAGAACTCCGGCGCGCCGCATTCGTCCATCTGCACATGGGCCTCGCGATGGCAGTAGATCGCCTGCCAGGGCTGCACGTGGCAGGCCAGCGACAGCACGTTGGCGGTGGTGCCGGTGGCCACGAGGTGCACCGCTGCCTCCGGGGCCTCGAAGATTTCGCGCAACCTGCTGCGCACCCTCTCCATGGCGGGCTCTTCGCCGTAGGAGGGGGCATGGCCCCGGTTGGCCCGCACCAGTGCGTCCATGACCCGGGGATGGGCGGGCGAGGCGTTGTCGGAGGCAAAGAACATCTACACGGGCTCCTCGATGATGAATTCTTCCCACTCGTCCACATCGACCTCGAATTCCGGCACGGTCATGCGGCGCACCGACACCCCGGCCCGGTGCACCGAGTCCGGATCACCCGTGACCAGCGGGTGCCAGCCGGGCAGGGGGCGGCCTTCCGCGAGCAGCCGGTAGGCGCAGGTTTCGGGCAGCCAGTAGGCGTGTTCGCGCAGGCTGGCCGGGGTCATGGTGATGCATTCGGGCACGATCTGGTGACGGATGTCGTACTGGGTACAGCGGCAGGTTTCGTCGTCGAGCAGCTTGCAGGCGACGCGGGTGAGCGCCACCTCGCCGGTGTCCGGATCTTCCAGCTTGTTGAGGCAGCACTTGCCGCAGCCGTCGCACAGGGCTTCCCACTCGGCCGGGGTCATGTGCTGCAGGGGCACCTTCTCCCAGAAACGGTGGCGCAGGCGGTCGCGGGCGGGGGCCTCAGCCATCGGCGCAGTCCCGCCAGGACCAGCCCGGTTCGATCCGGGCCAGGATCTCGCGGGCGCGGGCGCAGTCTTCGTCCATCTGGGCCACCAGCGCCTCGAGGCTGTCGAACTTCGCCTCCGGGCGGAGGTATTCGATGAAGGCCACCGAGAGGTGCTCGCCGTAGAGATCGCCCGAGAAGTCGAACAGGAAGGTTTCCAGGTTGGGCTGGTTGTTGCCGAACATCGGCCGCACGCCCACCGAGGCCGCGCCGTCGTAGCAGCCGGCATGGGGGCCGGTGAGCACCTCGACCTTCACCGCATAGATGCCGAAGCGGGGGGGGTGCAGGCGGTCGATCGACATGTTGGCGGTGGGGTAGCCCAGCTCGCGCCCGCGCCGGTCGCCGCCGTAGACCTCGCCGTCGATCCGGTGCCAGTGGCCCAGCATCGCCGCCGCCTCGCGCGGCCGGCCCTCGC
This sequence comes from Paracoccaceae bacterium, assembly GCA_015487335.1. Classification (GTDB taxonomy): domain Bacteria; phylum Pseudomonadota; class Alphaproteobacteria; order Rhodobacterales; family Rhodobacteraceae; genus S012-89. The sequence continues at coordinate 953 of WFPZ01000069.1, read as the reverse complement.
TGAGCGCCTTGCGGATGCTGGTGGACGACACCTCGCCATGCGCACCGTGCACCAGTTCGGCGATGGTCACCCCGAAGCCCATCTCCCGGCCGAAGCGCTCCAGCATCGCCGCATCGCCCTCGCGGCCCTTGCCGAAGCGGAAGTCGCGCCCCACCACGGCGTGGCGCAGCCCCAGCCCCTCGACCAGCACCTCGCGGGCGAAACGTTCGGCCGTGAGCGCGGCGAGGCGGCCGTCGAAGGGCAGCTGGTAGAGCCGCTCGACGCCGAGCCTTTCCAGCCGGTGCTGGCGGGTCTCGGCGTTCATCAGTCTGAACGGCGGGGCCTCGGGGTGGAAGAACTCGCGCGGGTGGGGCTCGAAGGTGATCACGCCGAGCGGTGCGCCAAGGGCCCGGGCCCGGTCGCGGGCGATGTCGATCACCGCCTGGTGGCCCAGGTGGACGCCGTCGAAGTTGCCGATCGCGGCAGAGGCGCCGCGGTCTTCGGTTTTCAGGCCGGTCCAGAAGGTGAGTGTGCGCATGGGCCCCCGCGGGCCTGGCCCGCTGTCAGTCGAACTTGCGGCTTGGCGCCAGAACCAGCGCTTCGCCCTTGAGGACGACGGTATCGCCCACCGCACAGAGACAATCAAGGGTGACCCGGCGGCGCGAAAACTCGATCTCGCGCACCGTCACCTCGGCGAAGACCTCGTCGCCGGGGCGCACAGGGGCGAGGAATTTCAGCGTCTGCCCGAGGTAGACGGTACCATGGCCGGGAAGCTGCTCGCCGATCACCGCCGAGATCAGCCCGGCGGTGAGCATGCCATGGGCGATGCGGCCCGCGAAGATGGTGTCGCGGGCGTAGTCGTCATCGAGGTGCACCGGGTTGCGGTCGGTGGAAACCTCGGCGAAGAGCTCGATGTCGCGGTCGGTCACCTGCTTGCGCAGGTGCCGGCGCATGCCGATCTCGAGATCCTCGAT
>WFPZ01000068.1 GCA_015487335.1 Paracoccaceae bacterium | reverse complement strand
GGTGCTGGCGATGAGCGCATCCTGCGGATCATGGATGGTTTCCACCGGGGTGCCGGGCGGCAGATGCGCCGGGTCGCCGATCCAGAAGAAGGGCAGGGCGCCCTTCAGCCGGCCCCAGGCGGCGGCGGCGAGCTCGGGGCCGATGCCCGCCGGCTCGCCGCAGGTCAGGGCAACCGGCCCTGCGCCCGCGGCCCGGCTCATGGCCGGACGATGACGGCTTCGGCGCGCAGCTTCTCGAGGTAGGCCTCGGCCATGGCCGCCAGGCGCTGGTTTCTCAGCTGCAGGCGGACCTCCTCGCGCGAGATCTCCTCTGCGTCACCGGGCAGGCGCTCGCACAGCATCAGGAACACCAGCGTGGCGCCGTTGTCGCGGGTCAGCGCCACCGAGCTTTCCCCGGGGTCGAGCTTGGCCAGTTCGATCGCCACATCGGCGGGCACCCGGGCCAGCGGCATGGTCCGGCGCTCCAGCACCTCGGGGGGCCTGTCCCTGAGAATGCCGTAGAGATCGTCGCAGGTGTCGGCCAGCGCGGCCACCCGCCGCGCCTCGGCCAGGGCCTCGGGGCTGCGGCCGCCGGGGATCAGGTAGCTGGCATAATCGACCGAAGGGTTGGCCGGCGGGGTGGCGGCGGTGGGTTCGATGGCGCGCAGCTGGAACAGTGCCAGCGCGTTGGGAATCTCGATCGGCTCGGTCACCTCGCCGGGCTTCATGGTGAGAATGATCTGGCGCAGCTGGGGCGGGAGGTTTTCCAGCGGGATCCAGTCCTCCACCTCGCCGCCGCGCGGTGCCGAGGGGCCGGCGGAGAAGCGGCGCGCGGCATCGGCGAATTCCTCGATGCTGCGCAGGGCGGCGATCTGGGGGGCCAGCTGGCGCGCCTGGGCCTCGAACTGGGGGGTGGCGGTGGGCAGGAAGATTTCCGACAGCTTCACCCGGGCGCTGCCGGTGGTGCCGCGCAGGCGGATGGCGCGGTCGATCTCGGCCTCGGTGATCTCGACTCGGGGGGCGAAACGCGCCCGCACGTACTCGCGCCACATGAGGCCGGCCACGATGAAATCGCGGAAGCTCTGCTCGGCCACGCCCTGCTCGGCCAGAAAGGCGATGAACTCCTCGCGGCTCATCTCGAGACGGGAGGCGAAATCCTCGATGCCGGCGGCGATGTCCTCTTCGGAGAGCGTGATGCCGGCGCGCCGGGCCGCGGCCACCTGCAGGCGCTCGTCGATCAGGCGGTCCATGGCGGTCTTGTCCAGATCCCCCGGCGCGCGCAGCGCCTGAAGCATCTGCCGGCGCTGCTGGAATTCGTAGCGGGTGACGACCATGTCGTCGACCTTCGCCACCGGGGCGAAGAGGTTCTGCGCCGTGGCGGTGGCCGAGGCGCCGGCCAGCGCCAGGGCGGCGAGCGCCAGGGCGCGGGCGATGCGGGGGAAAGGAAGGCGTGTCATCTGCAAGGCTCTGTCCTGGCTCACTGTGCTGCGCAGGGCCGCCGGTAGGCGCGCCCGTCGTTGCCGAAACCGTTGATCGAGACGGCAAGGTTGAAATCGGTCGTTGGCCGTACACTAGTCGAGGATGTGTAACGACGCGAGAGGGAAAGATCGAGGCCGATGCACTCGTTGCGGTAGCTCAGGCCCAGCCCGGCCCGGGTGGCGCGGTTGGCGGCGAAATCGTAGCGCATCTCCAAGGTGCCCTTCCAGTAGCGGGTGAACCTGTAGCCCGAGCTGAGCACCAGCTGCGAGGTCAGGTCGGGGCGGTTCTCGGCCGCGTCGGGCAGGATCCAGCTGTAGCTGGAGGCGAGATCCAGGCGCTCGGACACCCAGCTGATCCGGGTTTCGGCCCTGGTCACCGAGAAGTCGTCGGCAAACAGCCCGCGGGCCGAGAGCGACAGCCGGTCGTCGAGCGTCACTCCGGTGGCCACCAGCCAGTCGGAGTTGCGCCCGTCGAGCCCGGAGGCACGCGAGAACAGGCCCGGATCGGCGGCGCGCATCACCCGCCCGACGCTCACCCCGATGCTCCAGCCGGCCGGGTCGTAGCGGGCCCAGCGCAGGCCGGCAGCGGCGCGCAGGCCGCGCTCGGCGCGATCCTCGCCGGGAAAGCGCGACAGGGCGGTGAGGTTGCCCTCGTCGAATTCCACCAGGGTGCTGTCCTCGTTGGGCGGGGTGGTGCCGATGTCGCGGCTCCAGGCCAGTTGCAGCACCGGCTCCAGCAGCTGCGGGGCGCGGGACGCGGTGGAGACCAGCGGCCAGCGCAGCTCGGCCTCCAGCGTGGGGATGATGAAGCCCATCTGGCGGGGATAGGTGCTGTCCTGGGCGATGGAATAGGCGGCGGCTTCCAGCGACAGCCCCGCGCGCGCCACCATGCCGTTGCCCAGCACCTGGGCGCGGCTCCACTCCAGCCCGGCGCCCAGGCGCAGCACGTCGCGGCCCAGCTGATCGGCGGTGGAGGCGCGGGCATGGGCCTGGGCGCCGATCTGCCACATCCCCTGGCCCCCCAGCAGGCGCGGGAAGAAGCGGCGCTGGTAGAGGGCCTCGCCGCGCAGGTTGGGAAGCTGCTCCTGGATCGCCAGTTCCGAGGGGCGCAGCGACTGCAGGGCGGTGACCGAGCCCAGCACGTATTCGTCGGCCCGGGTGCGGGTGACGGTGAGGTCGCTTTGCAGCCGGTCGGTGCCGGAATAGCCGTAATCCAGCAGATAGGCCGGATCGGAGGTCAGGCCGATGTCGAAGCCCAGCTCGTAGCCGCGCGCCAGGCTGAAGGCGCCGGTGCCCGTCAGATAGGCGCGGGGCTCGCCGGGGCGCAGGTCGTCGCTGGTCAGGGCGGTGTTGAACTCGATCTCGCCGCTGCGGAAGGCCTGGCGGTAGCGCAGCTCCACCGTGGTGGTCTTGGGCGAGAGATAGGGCGTGAGGGTGATGTCGGCGCTGTCGCCCAGGGTGATGAAATAGGGCACCTTCAGCCCGGTGCCGAGCAGCGAGGTGGTGCGCATCCGCGGCACCAGGAAGCCGGTGGCGCGCCTGTTGGAGGGGTCGGGCACGCGCAGCCGCGGCAGGCGCAGCACGGGCAGGTTGCCGACCATCAGCTCGGCGCCCACGAAGTAGAGCTGGCGTTCCTGCTGGTCATGGATGACCTTCTCGGAGCGGATCGACCACATCGGCACGCTCTTGCCGGCGCAGACCCGGCAGCTGGTGGCGCGGGTCTTGTACAGCTGGGTGTAGCGCCCGCCCACGCGGCTGATCTGCCCGGCCGCCAGCTGCAGCTGCTGGTCGAGGACCATCCGCGCCCCCAGCATGATGCCGTTGCGCAGATCGGCATCCAGCGTTGCCGCATCGGCGACCACGGTCATGTTCTCGTCCTGGATCAGGGTGATCGGCCCCTCGATGCGCAATTCTCCGGCGCCGGCGTCATAGACGATCTTCGAGGCCCTGAGCCGGGTGCCCTCGAAAAGCACCTCCACATTGCCCGAGGCGGTGATCACCTGCCCGGCCGAGACATCGACATTGTCGGCCAGCAGGGTGGCCACCTGGGCCGCGGCGGGGGCGGCGGCCAGCGCCAGCCACAGCACGGCGAGGCGGAGCGGCAGAAACGGGCGCGCCATGTCAGCCGTCCTCCAGGTGCAGCAACAGCCCCAGCGCCAGAAGGATGGCCGCCGAAGGCGGGGCCCAGGCCGCCAGCCAGGGCGGGATCTGGCCGTTCTCGCCGAGGATCTGGGCGAAGTTGCGGATGAAATAGATGGCAAAGCCCGTCAGCAGCGCCAGCAGCACCATCAGCCCGGTATGGCCGAAACGGGTGTGGCGCATGGTGAAGCCGGCGCCGATCATCACCATCGAGACCAGCAGCAGCGGCTGGGCCAGCTCGGAGAGGAACCACACCCGGTGCCGGCGCGAGGAGAACCCGGCCTTCTCGAGGCTGTCGATGAAGGCCGGCAGCTCCCACAGGGGGATGGTCGAGGGGGCGCCGAAGCCGTCACGGATGCGCTCGCGGGTGAGGTCCGAGGGCACGGTGAGCCGGGCCAGCCGCTCGGCCTCGGCCTCGGGGTTGGCGCCGTTGCCGAAGCGCCAGCGCTTGGCGTTCTCGACGAGCCAGGCCCCGTCGGCAAGCCGCGCCCGCTCGGCCTCGATGCGTTCGCGCGGCAGCCCGTCGGCGCCGAAGCCGATGAAGGTGACGCCGAACAGCTCGGTGCCGTCGGCATTGGCGCGCCCGGCGTTGATCACCCAGGGCCCGTCCTTGCCGCCCTGGCGCAGCCACAGCCCCTCGCGGGTGATGGAAAGCACCGATTCGGTGCCCTTGCGGTACTTGTTGGCCAGCGCCTCGTACTGGCGCGAGGTGGCGGCGACGATCGGGTTGAAGGCACTCACCGCCACGGCGCCGATCGCGAAGGCCACCGCCAGCGGCGCGATCAGCGAGCGCAGGGCCGAGCGCCCGGCGGCCCGGGTGACCACCAGTTCGGAGCTGCGCGCAAGGTTGAGAAACAGCATGATGGTGGCGAGGATCGTCACCAGCGGCAGGATGCGGTAGATGCCGGCCGGCACGTTCAGCATGGTCAGGCGCAGGATCTCTGCAAAGCCCAGTCCGCCGAACTTGCGGATGATCTCGATCATGTCGAGCATCGCGTAGAACAGGAAGAAGACGGCGAACATGCCGGCAAAGGTCATGAGGAAGCGGCGGGCGAAGTAGCGGTGGAGGATCATGCGACAGCCTGCCTTCTGCGGATGAACAGCGCCGGGCGTGCCGACAGCCACAGCATCAGGCCTGCCAGCACGAGGCCCACTGCCGAGGAAAGATAGACCAGCGGCCAGAGGGCCTCGTCGTTGCGGGCCAGCCCGTTCATGTAGTTGTCGAGCGATTTCAGCACGATCAGGATCACCACCGCGGCGAGGATCTGCCGCCACAGGCCGAAGCGCGAGAAGCCGCCGATCAGCAGTGCGGCGAAGCCCGTCATCACCGCGACGACGCTCAGCGTGGCCAGCGCGATCCGCGCATGCCCCCGCTGCAGCAGGGCCGCGCGGCTGGCGCCGGTCTGTTCCAGCACCTCCGGCGTGGGCCACAGAAGCCGGGCGGTGCTCAGCTGCTGGGGGGTGATGCGGCCCGGGCGCAGGCCCTGGGCCAGGTCCGACAGATCGAAGACGAAGTCCCTGAACGAGGTGGTGAACAGGCGGTTGTCGTCGCGGATCAGCTCCTGGGACACGCCGTCGAGCATGACCAGCTTCGGCCCGTCCTCGCCGCCCACCATGAAGGCGCGCGCCGCCGAGTAGTTGGTGCGGCTCCTCTCGGCGCGGCTGTCGGAGAGGAAGACGTTGCGCAGCTCTCCTTCGGGGGTGATTTCCCCGATGTAGAAGGTGACGCCGGGGACCGGATGCAGGAAGGTGCCCTCGCGCAGGAGGCGGGCGGCCATGTCGCTCTGGATTTCGGCGCGGCGCTGGGCCATCTGCCCCGAGGCGGCCGGCACCAGCACGTTGCCGAGGATCGAGACCAGCACCGCCACGACCAGGCCGAAGGCCAGCACCGGGCGGGCCAGGCGCCAGGGCGAATAGCCGGTGGCCTGAACCACCACCAGTTCGCTCTCCGAGGACAGCCGGTTGGTGCAGTAGACCACCGCCGCGAAGGCCGCCATGGGCAGGACGATGGCGATGACGGCGGGCAGGCTGAGCAGGGTGAATTCGAGGAACACCATCGCCGAATGGCCGTTGGCGATCAGCTGGTCGAACAGGATCACCGCCCGGTTCACCCAGTAGACCAGCACCAGCACCAGGGAGAAGAATCCGAAAAGCACCAGCAGTTGCGACAACATGTATTTGTCGAACTTGCCCAAGATGCCCCCCTGGCCCTTTGTTTCCTGATGAGTCCGGCGCGACAGTAGCGGATTGCGGGGGCGGGGAAAACTCATATCTGGCCATTTTCACCCCGCCGCACTACCAATGGCGGGAGATCGCCAGGAGGAACAGCATGACAAGCCCCGTTATCCCCGAATTCACCGAAACGAACCTCGATGCGCTGGCCGAATTCGAAGGCCGGCTGGTGGTGCTCGTGGCCCCTGACGGCAGGCTCGATCAGGCGGCGCGGCGGGTCAACCGGCTGAGCCGCGGGGCGCTGGCGCGCTTTGCGCAGTCGGAGCGTTTCGAAAAGCTCAAGGAGGGCGAGGCGGCCGAGCTGGCCTTTCCCGCCGGGCTGCAGGCGGAGGCGGTACAGGTGCTCAAGCTGGGCCGGCGCGCCCCGGCGGATGTGGTGCGCAGGGCCGGAGGCGCGATCGGCAAGGCGCTGAAGGAGGTGCCGGTGCTGGTGGCCGCCGGCAACCTGCGCCACGTGGCCGAGCTGGCCCTGGGGCTCGCCCTGCGCGCCTATGCCTTCACCGCCTACAAGGCCGAGGAGGCCGGCAAGCCGCTTGGCGCGGTCACGATCATGGTCACCCGCCCCGACGAGGCCCGCGAGGCCGCGGCAGGGGTTGCGGCGCTGGCCGAGGGGGTATTCTTCACCCGCGATCTGGTGAGCGAGCCGGCCAATGTGCTCACCACCGCCGAATTCGCCCGCCGGCTGGAGGGGCTGAAGACGCTGGGCGTGAAGGTCGAGGTGCTCGACGAGGCGGCGCTGGAGAAGCTCGGCATGCGGGCGCTGCTGGCGGTGGGGCAGGGCTCCGAGAGCCCCTCGAAGGTGGTGGTCATGCAGTGGCAGGGCGGAAAGAAGGGCGAAAAGCCGCTGGCGCTGGTCGGCAAGGGGGTGGTGTTCGACACCGGCGGCATCTCGATCAAGCCCGCCCAGGGCATGGAGGAGATGACCATGGACATGGGCGGCGCCGGCACCGTGGCCGGGGTGATGAAGGCCCTGGCGCTGCGCAAGGCCAGGGCCAATGTGGTGGGCCTCGTGGGGCTGGTGGAAAACATGCCCGACGGGCGCGCCCAGCGCCCCGGCGACATCGTCAAGACGATGAAGGGCGATACCGTCGAGGTGATCAACACCGACGCCGAAGGCCGGCTGGTGCTGTGCGACCTGCTGTGGTACGCGCAGGAGCGCTTCGAGCCGGCCGGGGTGATCGACCTGGCCACCCTGACCGGGGCGATCATCATCGCCCTGGGCCACGAAAACGCGGGCGTCTTCTCCAACAACGACGCGCTGTGCAATGCCTTCCTCAAGGCGGCCCGGGCCGAGGGCGAGGGCGCCTGGCGGATGCCGCTGGGCAAGGCCTACGACAAGCTGCTCAAATCCGATCTCGCCGACATGAAGAACGTCGGCGGCCGGCCGGCCGGGGCGGTCACCGCCGCGCAGTTCCTGGCCCGTTTCGTGAAGGAGGAAACCCCCTGGATCCACCTCGACATCGCAGGGGTGGCGCTGGTCAGGAAGGACGGCGAACTGGCGCCCAGGGGGGCCACCGGCTGGGGGGTGCTGTCGCTCGACCGGTTGATCGCCGACACTTACGAAGAACATGGGTGATGTGCTCTTCTACCACCTGACGGCCTCGCCGCTGGAGGCGACCCTGCCGATGCTGCTGTCCAGGGCGCGCCAGGCCGGCTGGCGGGTGGTGGTGCGCGGCACCAGCCCCGAGCGCATGGCCTGGCTGGACGAGCGGCTCTGGCTGGGGGGAGACGAGAGTTTCCTCGCCCACGGCCTGGCCGGCGGAGAATTCGATGCCGACCAGCCGATCCTGCTGACCACCGGGGCGGAGATTCCCAACCGGGCCGAATGCCTGATGGCGGTGGACGGCGCCGAGGTGAGGGCGCAGGAGGCCGAGGCCCTGGCCCGGGTGTGCATCCTGTTCGACGGCAACGATCCGCAGGCCGTCGAGACCGCCCGCGCCCAGTGGAAGGCCCTCGCCGGCGCCGGGCTCAAGGCGCAATACTGGGCCCAGCGGGAGGGGCGCTGGCACAAGCAGGCGGAATCGGCCTGACAGGCCGGCCGCCCCCTTCAACGCCTTGCAAATATCCCGGGGGTCCGGGGGCAGCGCCCCCGGGCAGGCCCGCGTCACCTCACCAGCCGCATCCTGCCGTCGGCAATCTCGATGCGACTGAACTTCTGCAGATAGGTCATGCCCAGCAGCGACAGGTCGGTCTCGCCCGCGGTGACCGAGACGGCCAGGTCGCGGTCGACGATATCGCCCAGGCGCACCTCGGCCACCCGGGCCCGCGCCGTGCGCACCACGCCGTTGGCGGTATAGGCGGTGCCCGAGAACACCAGCGCCTCGGTGTCGATGCCGATCCGGCGGGCGTCGCGCAGGGTGAGGACCACGTCGGAAGCCCCCGTGTCGACGATGAATTCCACCGGCTTGCCGTTCATCTCCAGGACCAGCCGGTAATGCCCGTCGGGCCCGCGGGGCACCTCGATGGTGCCGCTTGCCACCAGCGCCTGGCGGGGGGCGACGGTATCGCGGATGTCGGACCACAGGCCGACGGCGGCGATCGCCCCGAGGAAGATCAGCGTCCAGGCGGCGGCCTGGCGCGCCATCTTGCCCAGGGAGCCGCGGTTTTCCATCACCAGCCAGCCCCCGATCGCCGCGGCCAGCAGCAGCAGATAGATCAGTCTCGCAATTTCATCGCCAGTCATGGCTCCTCCATCACGGCTGCAGACAGGGATGCTGCGGCAGGATGTCAGCCCAGGGCCTGAATCAGGCCAACACCCCGCAGCCCGTCGAGGACGAACTGCACCGAAAGCGCGGCCAGCAGCATGCCCAGCAGGCGGGTGACCACGATAATGCCGGTCTCTCCCAGAGCCCGCTCGATCAGCCCGGCGGCGAGAAAGAACAGAAGCACCGTCAGCACCACCGCGATCATCACCAGGTGGATGGCCACCAGCTGCAACGTGCTTTCTGCCTGGCCGGCGAGCAGGATCATCGTGGCCATCGCTCCCGGCCCGGCGATCAGCGGCGTGGCCAGCGGGAAGATGGAAGGGTCGTCGTCAGGGTGGTCTTCGGCTTGGCTGGCCTGTCCCTTGCGGCGCTGGGAGCGGCGTTCGAACAGCATCTCCAGCGCGATCAGGAACAGGAGGATACCGCCGGAGATGCGGAATGCGGGCATGGAGATGCCGATGATGTCGAGCAGGGATTGCCCGAAGATGCCGAACAGCGTCAGAAGCGCCATGCCGGTGAATGTGGCCCGCAGGGCGATGGCGCGGCGCCGCGCCCGGTCCATGTTCGGGGTCAGGGCCACGAACAGCGGCGCCAGCCCGACCGGGTCGATCACCACCAGCAGGGTGACGAAGGCCGTGATCAGTGCTGCCGGTTCCAATTCTGGTCCTCTGCCTTTTCAAGTTTTTCCAGAGCCGACAGCCACAGCGCCTCGGCCCGTTCCAGCGCGTCCGACACCTCGGCATACTTGCGCTGCCAGACTTCGGCCTCGCCGATCCTCTCTTCCCCGTATAGCGCCGGATCGGCCAGCCTTGCAGCAAGTTTCTCGCGCATTTCGGAAAGTTTCTCCACCCGCGCCTCGCATTTGCGGACCTCGGCGCGCAGGGCCAGCAGGCGCTCGCGCGAAGGGCGCTTGCGCGGGGCGGGCGGCCGGGCGGGGCGGGTGCGGCTGCGCGTGCCCTCCAGCAGCAGCCTGCGGTAGGCCTCGAGATCTTCCCCGAAGGGCTCCACCCGGCCGTCGCGGACCAGCCACAGCCGGTCGGCCACCAGGTTGAGCAGGTGCATGTCGTGGCTCACCAGCACCACCGCGCCGGTGTATCCGGTCAGCGCCTCCACCAGCGCCTCGCGGCTTTCGATGTCGAGGTGGTTGGTGGGCTCGTCGAGGATCAGCAGGTGGGGGGCGTCGATGGTGGCCAGCAGCAGCGACAGCCGCGCCTTCTGCCCGCCCGAAAGCCGCGCCACCGCCGTTTCGGCCTGATCGGCCCCCAGCCCGAAGCCGGCCAGCCGGGCGCGCAGCCGGGCCGGGGCCTCGCCGGGGCGCAGGCGCAGCAGGTGCTGCAGCGGGGTTTCCTCGGGGCGCAGCTCTTCGATCTGGTGCTGGGCGAAATAGCCGATGCGCAGCCGGGCCGCGCGCGTCACCGTCCCGCTCAGAGGTTGAAGACGGCCGGCCAGAAGCTTGGAAAGAGTGGATTTTCCCTCGCCGTTGCGGCCCAGCAGGGCGATCCTGTCGTCCTGGTCGATGCGCAGGTTCAGCCGCGAGAGCACCGGCCTGCCGTCATAGCCCACCGCGGCCTGCTCCATGCTGATGATCGGCGGCGGCAGCTCTTCGGGGGCGGGAAAGGTGAAGCGGCGCAGGGCGGCCTCCTGCGGCGGGGTGATCAGCTCCAGCCGCGAGATCATCTTGAGCCGCGACTGGGCCTGTTTCGCCTTCGAGGCCTTGTAGCGGAAGCGGTCCACGAAGGCCTGGAGGTGCTCGCGCCGGGCCTGCATCTTGCGCCGTTCCGCCTCGGCCGCGGCAAGGCGCGCGGCGCGGGTGGCGGCGAAGCTGTCATAGGCGCCCTGGTAGAGCGTCAGCTTGCGCCCCTCCAGATGCAGGATGGCGCCCACCGCGCGGTTGAGCAGCGCGCGGTCGTGGCTGATCACGATCACCGTGTGCGGATAGCGCGCGAGGTAGCTTTCCAGCCACAGCGCGCCTTCGAGATCGAGGTAGTTGGTGGGCTCGTCGAGCAGCAGCAGATCGGGGCGCGAGAACAGCACCGCCGCCAGCGCCACCCGCATCCGCCAGCCGCCCGAAAACGCCGAGCAGGGCATCTTCTGTTCGGCGTCGGTGAAGCCCAGCCCCTTGAGGATGGCGCTGGCGCGGGCCTCGGCGCCCCAGGCGTCGATGTCGGCCAGGCGGGTCTGGATTTCGGCGATGCGGTGGGCGTCCTGCGCCTGCCCGGCCTCGGCCATGAGCGCTGCGCGTTCGGTGTCGGCGGCCAGCACGGTGTCGAGCAGCGACACCTCGCTGCCCGGCACCTCCTGATCGACCCCGCCGATGCGCGCCCGGGGCGGCAGGCGAATCTCGCCGCCCTCCAGCGCCAGCTCGCCGCGGATGAGGCGGAACAGGGTGGTCTTGCCGGTGCCGTTGCGGCCCACCAGCCCCACCTTGTGGCCAGCCGGAATCCGCGCCGAGGCGCCCTCGAACAGGGGACGCCCGGCAATGGAGAAGGATATGTTGTCGATCACGAGCATGGGGCCTGCCTCTCTCACGGGCGGCCCCGTGTCAACGCGGATTGCTCACCGTGTCCCGAGCAGCGCCTCCAGCCCCTCGGCCGGGTAGGAGCGCACCGCCAGCAGCGGCTGGTCTCCGTCCTCGGAAAACTGGAACACGTGGAATTCCTCGTCCTTGAGGGTGAGGCGGCAGAAGCTGCCTTCCTGCGGCTGCATGTCGGCGGGGCAGGTTTCGAGATCGCTGTGGGCCACCGCCGTTTCGAACTCTTCGTAGGTCAGCACATGGCCCGGTTCGGCCCCGGCGGCCGGCAGGGCAAGGCCGAAGATGATGGCGGCGGCTGCGAGGGGAGCTTTCTTCATTCAAGGCCTCCTATCCTGAGTAATTATGTCGGGAATAATCGGTAACCTAGTAATCTTGTCAAGAATAAGGGTCGCCCATGTTTCACCGGTGCGCGGGTGCGGCATCGGGGCTTTAACCCGGGGGGGGCGCGTGATATGGGCAGCGGCTGAATCAACCCCAATCACGAGGCACGCCCGAAATGGCCATCGAACGCACACTTTCCATCATCAAGCCCGACGCCACCAGGCGCAACCTGACCGGCAAGATCAACGCCAAGTTCGAGGAGGCGGGGCTGCGCATCGTGGCGCAAAAGCGCATCCGCCTGACAAAGGAACAGGCCGGCCGGTTCTACGCCGTCCACAAGGAGCGCCCCTTCTATGACGAGCTGTGCGAGTTCATGGCCTCGGGGCCGGTGGTGGTGCAGGTGCTGGAAGGCGAGAACGCGATTGCCCGCAACCGCGAGGTGATGGGCGCCACCAACCCCGCCGATGCGGCGCCGGGCACGATCCGGGCCGAGTTCGCGCAAAGCGTGGGCGAGAATTCGGTGCACGGCTCGGACGCCCCCGAGACCGCGGCCGAGGAGATCGCCTTCTTCTTCTCGGGGCTGGAGATCGTCGGGTAGCACGGGGCTCCTGACCTGATCGGCCATATGCGCAACGCCCGGGCAGGCGCCTGCCCGGGCCGCAGCTGCGCCCCGGCGGGGTGAATGCGATCAGACACGCCGCGCCGGCAGAACCGGCATTGCCGGGGGCTCTTGCGCCCGGGTGCTTCAGGCGCCTTTTCCGCCCGCGAAGACGGAGGTCAGATGCTTGCCCAGTCCGAATAGCGGTAGGGCCGGTTCTCCTCGTCAAGGCTTTCGTGCCTGTTCCCGTGCCCGGATTCGGGCGCCCTGGCGCTGTCCTGCGCGCGGTGGCTGTCCTGCTCTTCGTCCCGTTCTTTCCCGCGGGGATCCTCATAGGCCATCTTGCCGCTCCTCCACGCCGGTAATCCGGCTCATGGTTGCCCCCCTGGCCGGTGCCGCCTCGTGCCCTGGGCGGCTTCATGGGAGAGCGAACCATGCTGCCGTGGCCAGGCGTGGGCCGAATCGTGACGTGCAGGTGGAAATTCGGTGTCCTGTTCCTGGCGCATCAACAATGCGCCGGGCCCGGCCGATGGTCGCACTGGCCGGGCCCTTGCAACATTTTCGGATTTTCGGTGTTCAGCCGGCCGGGGTGGCCTCGTAGCCGGCATCCTTGAGGGCCGCGACAATCGCGGTGGTGTCCACCTTGGCCTCGATGTCCACCTCGCGCGCGTCCATGTCGAATTCGAGCTTCGCGCCCGGATCGATTTCCGAGATCGCTTTTTCGATGGTGGCCTTGCAGTGGCCGCAGCTCATTTCGGGTACTGAAAATTTCGTCATGAGTGGTCTCCTTTCCTGCGGCAATATCGGGATTCCAGCTGGTGGAAGGTCAAGAGGGTTCCGGTGACTGGAAGAAAAATTTCTGCAGGGGTTGACCTTCCAGTTATTGGAAGGTTTATGTCCGGGTAATCCGAAACATGCATGCGCGGGCAAGATGCAAGGCCCGGCAAGACACCGCGAGGGAAAAATGTCCGAGCAAGAAACAACACTTTCCATAGAGGGCATGACCTGCGCATCCTGCGTCGGCCGTGTCGAAAAGGCCCTGAAGGCCGTGCCCGGCGTCAGCGAGGCCAATGTGAACCTGGCCACCGAAACGGCAGTGGTCCGCCACGAAGCGCCTGCGGATGTGAACGCCCTGGTGCGCGCGGTGGAGGAGGCGGGCTATCCTGCGCGCCGCAAGACGGTGACCTTGACGATCGAGGGGATGAGCTGCGCCTCCTGCGTGGGGCGGGTCGACAAGGCGCTGGCCGCGCTGCCCGGCGTTCTGGACGTCAAGGTGAACCTGGCGTCGGAAACCGCCACCGTGACCTTCCTGGAAGGGGTGGTGACGATTGCCGATCTGCAGAAGGCATCCGCCGAGATGGGGTATCCGGCAAGGGTGAAGGATGCGGGCGCGACGGAGGACATGAGCGCGCGCAAGGAAGCCGAGGCGCGCAAGCTGTGGCGCCTGACGCTTCTGGCGGCGATTCTCACCCTGCCGGTGCTGACGCTCGAGATGGGCAGCTACATCTTCGGCTTCATTGCCGAGTTCAAGGAAAACGTCCTCGGCGTCCAGAACGACCGCTACATCCAGTTCTTCCTGACCACCATCGTGCTCTTCGGCCCCGGCCTGCGCTTCTACGCCAAGGGTTTTCCGGCGCTGTTCAAGGGGGCGCCGGACATGAACTCGCTGGTGGCTCTGGGCACGGGGGCGGCCTGGATCTACTCCACAATCGTGACCTTCACCCCCTCGATTCTGCCGCCCGAGGCGCAGAACATCTACTTCGAGGCGGCGGCGGTGATCGTGACGCTGATCCTGCTCGGCCGCTTCCTGGAAGCGCGCGCCAAGGGCCGCACCGGCGAGGCGATCCGCAAGCTGATGGGCCTGCAGGCCAAGACCGCGCGGGTCGAGCGCGACGGCGAGGTGGTCGAGGTGCCGATCGAGGAAATCGTGGTCGGCGACATCATCCACGTGCGCCCCGGCGAAAAGATCGCCGTGGACGGCGAGGTGGTGAGCGGCTCGTCCTACGTGGACGAGAGCATGATCACCGGCGAGCCGATCCCGGTCGAGAAGAAGAAGGGCGAGACGGTCGTCGGCGGCACCGTCAACGGCACCGGCACCCTGACCTTCCGCGCCACCAAGGTGGGCGCGGACACGATGCTGGCGCAGATCATCAAGATGGTCGAAGAGGCCCAGGGCGCCAAGCTGCCGATCCAGGCGCTGGTCGACAGGATCACCCTGGTCTTCGTGCCCATCGTGATGGGAATCGCGGCGCTGACCGTGGCGGTGTGGTTCTTCTTCGGCCCCGATCCGGCGCTGACCTATGCGCTGGTGGCCGGGGTTTCGGTGCTGATCATCGCCTGCCCCTGCGCCATGGGCCTGGCCACGCCGACCTCGATCATGGTCGGCACCGGGCGCGCCGCCGAGCTGGGGGTGCTGTTTCGCAAGGGTGACGCGCTGCAGATGCTGCAGGAGGCGAAGATCGTCGCCCTCGACAAGACCGGCACGCTCACCGAGGGGCGCCCCGAACTGACCGACCTGACGGTGGCCGAAGGGCTGGACGAGCGGGATGTGCTGCGCCTCGTGGCCTCGGTCGAGGCGACCTCGGAACATCCCATCGCCGAGGCCATCGTGCGCGCCGCCAAGGCCCGCGGGCTCGAACTGGCCAGGGCCGAGGACTTCGACTCGATCACCGGGTTCGGGGTGGTCGCCACCGTCGAGGGCCACAAGGTGCTGATCGGCGCCGACCGGCTGATGGCCCGCGAGGGCATCGAGCTGGGCGCCCTGGCCGAGGAAGGCCAGGCGCTGGGCCGCAAGGGCAAGACCCCGCTTTACGCTGCCATCGACGGCAGGCCGGCGGCGGTCATCGCGGTGGCCGACCCGATCAAGGAAAGCACCCCCGAGGTGATCGAGGCGCTGCACGCGCTGGGCAAGAAGGTGGCGATGATCACCGGCGACAACCGCGGCACGGCCGAGGCCATCGCCCGCGAGCTGGGCATCGACCACGTGGTGGCCGAGGTGCTGCCCGAGGGCAAGGTCGAGGCGCTGCACAAGCTGCGCGAGGGCGGCGAGAAGGTCGCCTTCGTGGGCGACGGCATCAACGACGCGCCGGCTCTGGCCGAGGCCGACGTGGGCATCGCCATCGGCACCGGCACCGACGTGGCCATCGAGAGCGCCGACGTGGTGCTGATGTCGGGCGACCTGCGGGGCGTGGTGAATGCCTTCGACATCAGCCAGAAGACCATGCGCAACATCCGCCAGAACCTGTTCTGGGCCTTCAGCTACAACACCATCCTGATTCCGGTGGCGGCTGGCGTGCTCTACCCGTTCTGGGGGGTTCTGCTCTCGCCGATGCTGGCGGCCTTCGCCATGGCGATGTCCAGTGTCTTCGTGCTGAGCAACGCGCTGCGCCTGCGCTGGGTGAAGCCGGCCTGTCTCTTATACACATCTCCGAGC
>WFPZ01000067.1 GCA_015487335.1 Paracoccaceae bacterium | reverse complement strand
GCGATCTCGGCGGGGGTGTCGTGCAGCGTGGGCAGGGCCACGATGTCGGTTTCCTCGCCCAGATAGCCCGGCACGATCTCGGAGAACTTCTTCGCGATCGCCTTGAAGATCTCCCAGTCCGATTTCGACTCGTAGGCCGGATCCACCGCCGCCTGCAGCGGGTGGATGAAGGGGTGCATGTCCGAGGTGTTGAGGTCGTTCTTCTCGTACCACGAGGCGGTGGGCAGTACGATGTCCGCATAGACGGCGGTGGTGGACATGCGGAAATCGATGCACACCAGCAGGTCGAGCTTGCCCTGCGGCGCCTCGTCGTGCCACTTCGCCTCCACCGGCTTCTGCCGGCCCTCCTCGCCCAGGTCCTTGCCCATCACGCCGTGGTCGGTGCCCAGCAGGTGCTTGAGGAAATACTCGTGCCCCTTGCCGGACGAGCCCAGCAGGTTGGAGCGCCACACGAACAGGTTGCGCGGCCAGTTCTCGGGCGCGTCCGGATCCTCGCAGGACATCTCCAGCTCGCCGGATTTCAGCTGCTCGGCCACATACTGGGGGATGTCCTTGCCGGCCTTCTTCGCCGCCTTCGCCACCTCCAGCGGGTTGGTCTTGAGCTGCGGCGCGCTGGGCAGCCAGCCCATCCGCTCGGCGCGGATGTTGTAGTCGATCAGGCTGAGATCCTTCCAGTCGCCCTCGGGCGCGGTGGGAGAGAGGATCTCGCCCGCGCTCAGCGTCTCGTAGCGCCACTGGTCGGTGTGGGCATACCAGGCGGAGGTGGAGTTCATGTGCCGCGGCGGGCGCGCCCAGTCGAGCGCGAAGGCCAGCGGCTGCCAGCCGGTCTGCGGGCGCAGCTTCTCCTGGCCCACGTAGTGGCTCCAGCCGCCGCCGGACTTGCCGATGCAGCCGCACATCACCAGCATGTTGATGACGCCGCGGTAGTTCATGTCCATGTGGTACCAGTGGTTCATCGCCGCCCCGATGATCACCATCGAGCGCCCTTCCGTCTTTTCGGCGTTGCGGGCGAACTCGCGCGCCACGGTGATGATCCGGTCGCGCGGCACGCCGGTGATCTTCTCGGCCCAGGCCGGGGTGAAGGGGATGTCCTCGTCATAGGACTTCGCCACCCAGTCGCCGCCGAGGCCGCGATCGAGCCCGTAGTTGGCGCAGAACAGGTCGAAGACGGTGGCCACGTAGGCCTCGCCGTCGGCCAGCTTGAGCTTGCGCACCGGCACCTTGCGGGTCAGCACCTCCGGGTGGTCGCACCGGGTGAAGTGCTCATGCGCCATGCCGCCGAAATAGGGGAAGTCCACCGCCACCACGTCGTCGCGGTTTTCCTCCAGGATCAGCGAAAGCCGCAGCTCCACGTCCTTGCCGTCGGCCTTCTGCTCGAGGTTCCACTTGCCCTCTTCGCCCCAGCGGAAGCCCACCGAGCCGTTGGGCACCACCGGATTGCCGGTTTTCCGGTCGAAGGCGATGGTCTTCCATTCGGGGTTGTTGTCCTGGCCGAGCCGGTCGTCGAAATCGGCCGCGCGCAGCATCCGCCCGGGAACGAACCGGCCGTCCCTCTCCTCCAGCCGCACCAGCATCGGCATGTCGGTGAAGCGCCGCACGTAGTCCTGGAAGTAGGGGGCCTGCCGGTCGAGGTGGAACTCGCGCAGGATCACATGGCCCATGGCCAGCGCCAGTGCCGCGTCGGTGCCCTGCTTGGGGGCCAGCCAGATGTCGGCGAACTTGGAGGCCTCGGAATAGTCGGGCGTGATCACCGCCGACTTGGTACCGTTGTAGCGCGCCTCGGTGTAGAAATGGGCGTCCGGCGTGCGGGTCTGCGGCACGTTGGAGCCCCACAGGATCAGGAATCCCGCATTGTACCAGTCGGCCGATTCGGGCACGTCGGTCTGCTCGCCCCAGGTCATCGGCGAGGAGGGCGGCAGGTCGCAGTACCAGTCGTAGAAGCTCATGCAGGTGCCGCCCAGCAGCGACAGATAGCGCGAGCCGGCGGCGTAGGAGACCATCGACATGGCCGGGATCGGCGAGAAGCCGAACACCCGGTCGGGGCCCCAGGTCTTTGCCGTGTAGGCGTTGGCCGCGGCGATGATCTCGGTGGCTTCATCCCAGGAGGCGCGCACGAAGCCGCCCTTGCCGCGGGTTCTGGTGTAGCTGGCGCGCAGGACGGGATCTTCCTGAAGCCTGGTCCAGGCCTCGATCGGAGGATGCTCGGCCCTGAGCTTGCGCCAGGCCTTGAGCAGCTGCGAGCGGATCAGCGGCGTCTTCACCCGGTTGGCCGAGTAGAGATACCAGCTGTAGGAGGCCCCCCGCTGGCAGCCGCGCGGCTCGTGGTTGGGCAGCCCCGGGCGGGTGCGCGGGTAGTCCGTCTGCTGGGTTTCCCAGGTAACGATGCCGGACTTGACGTAGATCTTCCACGAACACGACCCGGTGCAGTTCACCCCGTGGGTGGAACGCACGATCTTGTCGTGCCGCCAGCGGTTGCGGTAGACGTCTTCCCAGTCGCGGCTTTCGGCCGTCACCTGCCCGTGGCCGTCCGCGAATGTCCCGACGCGGTTGCTCTTGAGGAAATTCAGGCGGTCCAGAAGATGGCTCATGTTTTCTCTCTCCGATCAGTGTGTCTCCCGGCGCGGACGGATGCGCCGCGCCGGGCCGGAAGTCTTGCTCAGGGGTTCTTCACGTAGGCGCCGGGGCGCAGGTAGAACCACCAGTTGAGGACGATGCAGACCGCATAGAAGGCCGCCAGCCCGTACAGCGCGTATTCGGGCGTGCCGGCCTTGATCTGCTCGCCGATCACCTTGGGAATGATGAAGGCGCCATAGGCGGCCACGGCCGAGGTCCAGCCCAGCACCGGGCCGGCCTGTTCCTTGTCGAACACCGCGGCGATGGTCCGGAAGGTGGAGCCGTTGCCGATGCCGGTGGCGGCGAACAGGATCAGGAACAGGATCATGAAGGGCAGGAAATAGTCCTGCGGGGTGGCCGAGGTGTAGGCCTTCTGCAGGAAATAGGCCACGCCCAGCGCCGAGGCGACCATCACGATGGAGATCCACTGGGTCACCCGCGCTCCGCCCAGCTTGTCGGCGATGGTGCCGCCCACCGGGCGGATCAGCGCGCCGATGAACGGACCCATCCAGGCGAACATCAGCGCCGAGGGGCCGTCGGGGTTGATCTGCGAGTGATCCCACACGCCGTTGACCATCACGTGCTGGAAGCCGAACACCACCTTGATGGCCAGCGCAAACGCCGCCGAGTAACCGATGAAGGACCCGAAGGTCATGGTGTAGATCACCGTCATCGCCCAGGTGTGCTTGTTGCCGAAGATGCGGTACTGGCGGGTGAGGTTCTGACCCACCGCGCCGGGGATCATCTTGAGAAACAGCACCGTCAGCGCGATCACGATCGGCAGGGTGATCCATTTCGACAGGTTCACCCCCGAGCCGCCCACGCTTTCGGGCAGCATCAGCCACAGCCCGAAGGCGGCGGTGAACAGGCCGATCAGCAGCATGCCGGTGATGATGGCGAAGGCGCCGAGGGGCCCGGGGATGTCGGGCGAGACGTGCTCGTCGCGGATGTTGTTCATGCCCCACCAGCCGATGAACACCAGCGGCACCAGAGCCAGCAGCCAGACGTAGCCGGCGTTCTGGATGTAGGTGATGGTGCCGACGGGGATCTTGCCGATCAGGGTGCCCGAGGTGTTGATCAGCTCGCGCCCCTCGCCGCCGAACAGGCCGAAGGTCATGACCAGCGGAATCACCACCTGCATGGTCGTCACCCCGAAGTTGCCCAGGCCGGCGTTCATGCCCAGCGCATAGCCCTGGATCTTCTTGGGGAAGAAGAAGCTGATGTTGGACATCGACGAGGCGAAGTTGCCGCCCCCGATCCCGGACAGAAGCGCCAGCAGCTGGAACACCCACAACGG
>WFPZ01000066.1 GCA_015487335.1 Paracoccaceae bacterium | reverse complement strand
TCTCCGACCTGCCGGAGATCGAGGAATTCCTGCGCGAGCAGGTGCCCGAGGTCAGTTTCGTCGTGGCCCACGGGCAGATGGCCGCCGGCGAGCTGGACGCGCGGATGAACGCCTTCTACGACGGCAAGTACGATGTGCTTCTGGCCACCACGATCGTCGAATCGGGGCTCGACATTCCCACCGCAAACACCATGATCGTGCACCGCGCCGACATGTTCGGCCTGGCCCAGCTCTACCAGATCCGCGGCCGGGTGGGCCGCTCCAGAACCCGCGCCTACGCCTATCTCACCACGAAGCCGCGCGCCCGGCTGACCCCGGCGGCGGAGAAGCGGCTGAAGGTGCTGGGCAGCCTTGACATGCTGGGCGCGGGTTTCACGCTGGCCAGCCAGGATCTCGACATCCGCGGCGCCGGCAACCTCCTGGGCGAAGAGCAGTCGGGCCAGATCCGCGAGGTGGGGTACGAGCTCTACCAGTCCATGCTGGAAGAGGCGATCGCCCGGATCAAGGCCGGCGAGATGGAGGGGCTGAGCGAGGCCGACGAGCAGTGGGCGCCGACCATCAACCTCGGGGTGCCGGTGCTGATCCCCGAGACCTACGTCCCCGACCTCGACGTGCGGCTGGGCCTCTACCGCCGGCTGTCGGGCCTGCGCACCAAGGTGGAGCTGGAGGGGTTCGCCGCCGAGCTGATCGACCGTTTCGGCAAGCTGCCGAAGGAGGTCAACACCCTGCTGGCGGTGGTGCGCATCAAGGAAGAGTGCAAGAAGGCCGGCATCGCCCGTCTGGACGCCGGCCCGAAGGGGGCGACGATCCAGTTTCACGAGGACAGGTTCGCCAATCCCGCCGGGCTGGTGGAATTCATCCATGCCCAGCGCGGGCTGGCGAAGGTGCGCGACAACAGGCTGGTGGTGCGCCGCGACTGGCGGGAGGATCGCGACAAGATCAACGGCGCCTTCGCGATTGCCCGCGATCTGGCCAGAAAGGCACAAGAGGCGGGCGGGAAGGAAAGCGGAAAGAAGGAATGAGGGCGTCGGGCGCTTATCCGGCTTGCTCGGCCTCGTAGTCCCGGCTGCCGCGCATCAACAGCCAGCCCAGCCCCGCGCAGACGAGGGCGCCCGAAAGCAGCGGCACGGGCGTGCCGTCGAAGGCCAGCCCGATCGGCGCCGCCACGAATACCGCGAAGATCGTCGAGACGGCGGAAACCACCGAGGCCGCGGTGCCCGCCACATGCCCCATCGGCTGCAGCGCCAGCGCCGTGAGGTTGCCGAAGGACAGCCCGGCGAGGAAGAAGATCGAGAACGACCACAGGAACCAGGCCGGAAAGGCGGCCGCCCCGGGCAGGGCGCCGCTTGTCAGCAGGGCCAGGAAGGCCAGGGTGAACAGCGTCTGGAAGGCGAAGGCGGCCCGGGTCAGCCGCCGCATCCCCAGCCGCATCACCAGCGCCGCGTTCAGCATGGTGCCCGACGAGGCCAGCACCGCCGTCAGGGCGAACCACAACGCAAAGCTCTCGCCGCGGCCGAAGGTGATGTCGTAGATCTGCTGGGTCGAGGACAGCAGCGCCACCAGCACCGCAAAGCCGAGCGTCAGCACGAGGGTATAGCGGCGCACATGGGGGTTGGCGACGATCTCGCGCACCGAGGCGCGGATCAGCGCCGGGCGGAAGGGGCGGCGTTTTTCCGGCGGCAGGGTCTCGGGCTGGCGCAAGTTCAGCCACAGCCCGCCCACCAGGGCGAAAACCGCGAAGGCGGCGAAGATAGCCCGCCAGCCCCACAGGCCGATGATCCCCGCCCCCGCCAGCGGCGCCAGCGCCGGAACCAGCATGAAGACGGTGGTGATGAACGAAAGGATCTGCGCCATCTTCCGGCCCTCGTAGAGATCGCGCACCATGGCCATCGGCGCGATCCGCGGCCCCGCCGCCCCCAGCCCCTGGAGCACGCGCGCCGCGAGCACCAGCTCCAGCGATTGCGCCAGCCAGGCCAGCAGCGCCCCCGCCATGTAGATGCCCAGCCCCGCGGTGACCACCGCCTTGCGCCCGTATGAATCGGACAGCGGGCCGGCAAACAGGGTGCCCAGCCCCAGCCCCAGCATGAAGGCGGCAACCATCAGCTGTACCCGGTTGACCGCCTCCGGGGTCAGTTCGGCAGCGATCCGGGGAAAGCCGGGCAGCATGGCATCGGTGGAGAAGGCCACCGTGGCGAACAGAAGCGCCATCAGGGCCACGAATTCCGGCAGGGACAGGCGGCGTCCGGGCCTCATCCGGCAGCTTGCGGTATCTGGCGCGACATCTCGTCGATCACCTGGGCCCAGAACTGCGGCGTCTGCGCCCCGAACACGGCATGCCGGTCGGCGATCACGAAGGTGGGCACCCCGGTGACGCCCATCTCGCGGGCATGGGCGTCGCGGGCGCTGATCTCCTCGCGGTCGGCATCGCCTGCCAGCAGCCGTTCGACCACCGGCCGCTCCATGCCTGCCTTCTCGGCGATGTCGCACAGAACCTCATGGTCGCCGATGTCGCGCCCTTCGCGGAAATAGGCCCGGAACAGCGCCGTGACCACCGCGTTCTGCCGCCCCTCGATGCCGGCCCAGTGAATCAGCCGGTGAGCGTCCAGGGTGTTGGGCGTGCGCTCTATGGCGGCGAGGTTGAGCTCCACCCCCGCGGCCTCGGCGGCCTCGGCGATCCGGGAATAGACCGAGGCCGCCCCCTCCTTGCCGCCGAACTTGGCCTCGAGGTAATCGCGCCGGTCCATGCCCTCGGGAGGCATCTTCGGGTTCAGCTGGAAGGGGTGCCAGACGATGGTGAAGGGGTGGTCGGGGCGCGCCTCGAGCGCCCGTTCCAGGTGCGTCTTGCCGATGTAGCACCACGGGCAGATCGGATCTGACAATATGTCGAGCTTGATCATCGCGCCTCCGTTCCGGGCAGTCTATGCGCAAATCGTTGGCAAATTCCAGCCGCAAGATGGCGGCCGGATGCGGCTTATGGCCCGCCGCGCAGCGCCTTGCGCAGGATCTTCCCGTTGCCGCCGCGGGGCAGGGCGGGGCGGTGGAAAAACAGCCGCGGCTGCTTGTAGCGCGCCAGTGTGGCACAGGCGTGCCGGGCCAGATCCTCTTCGGGCAGCGGGTGCTCGGCGGTGTAATGGAGCGCGATCACCCGCACGTCGGGGCGCACCTCGTGCTCGACCGCGGCGCAATCGGTGATGCCCGGGAAAAGGCGCATCGCCGCCTCCACCTCGATCGGCGAGACCCGGAAGCCGCCGGCGTTCATCATGTCGTCGTCGCGCCCCAGGAAGGTGACGGCCCCATCCTCGCCCATCACGCCGACGTCCCCGGTGACGAACCATTCGCCGCGAAAGCGGGCGCGGGTTTCCTCTTCGGCCCCGAGATAGCCCAGCATCAGCCCCGGATCGCGCCGGGAGACGGCGATCACACCGGGCTGGCCCACCTTTGCCGGCGCGTCACCGTCGAGGATGGCCACCCGCCGCCCCGGCTGGGGAAAGCCCAGCGTGCCGGGCGGGGCCGGCCTGCCGGGATGGGCGGAGATGAAGGTGGAGCACTCGGACAGGCCGTAGGCCTCGTGGATCTCGCGCCCGGTGGCGGTGCGCCAGGCCTCGCGGGTGGTCTCGGGCAGCTTCTCGCCTGCCGAAAGCCCGTGGCGCAGCCTTGGCAGGGGCGGGAAGTCATGGCGCAGCATCTGCCGGTAAACGCCCGGGGCCGCGGCAAAGATGGTGGCATCGAAGCGCGCCAGCAGCAGCGGCAGGGCCTCGGGGCGCACCGCCGCGCCGGGAATCAGGGCGGTGGCGCCGACGGCCCAGGGGTCGAGCAGCCCGGTGCCCAGGGTATAGGTCCAGTTGAAGGCGCCGGCGTGCATCAGCCGGTCGCTTTCGGCCAGCCCGTACCAGCCCTGCCACATCATCCGCCGCGCCCAGATGGCGCGATGGGCATGGACCACCGCCCGCGGCCTGCCGGCGGTGCCGGAGGTGTAGATGATGTAGGCCGGGCGCGCCGGGTCGCCCATCTCGGGCTCGGCCGGGGGCAGGGCCCACATGGCTTCCAGCTCCTTCTGCCCGATCACCGGACAGGGTGGGTTTTCGGGCAGGGCAATGCCATGGCCGGCGATGATCAGGGCCGGGGCGATCTCGGCGCAGATCGCGTCGATCTCGCGCGTGGTCAGCTGCGCCGAGGTGGGCACCGGGATGACCCCGGCGGCGATGGCGCCCAGATAGGCGATGGGAAAATCCACGGTGTTGCCCAGCCGCATCAGCAGCCTGTCGCCGGGCTTCAGCCCATGTTCGCGCAGGCCCCTCGCGGTGCCCAGGACGGCGCCGCGCAGCTGTCCGTAGCTCCAGCGGCGGGCCCCCGAAAGCGTGACCACCGCCAGCGCCGTCTTCGAGGCCAGAGCCTCGGCGCGGGCCAGCACATGGGCCGCGAGGTTGAACGGGGCGGGGCAGGGCGGCGGGGCGCCCCGGTCGAAGAGTGCATCCATGCCCCGTGGCTACGCCCGCCTCGGCAGGGGCGCAAGGCCTGGCCGCTCAGAACCAGCTTTGCACGGCGCGCGCGCCGGTCCGGATGTCTTCGCCGATGCCGGCGATCGTGGCGCAACCGGCCAGAGACAGAAAGACGGCCAACAGTGCTGCTCGTTTCATGTTTCTACCATCTTGCCCGATGACTGCTTGCAAGGGCGAGGATATACGCCGTTGCCCCTCTTGGGAAGATGCAGGCCGGGCCGGCAGGCGATTCGCCGCGACAGGCTGATTCGCAGGTTGCGGGGAATGCTCTGCACGACCGCTGCCCGGGGGCGCCCGGGTGCGCGCCGCGCCACAAGGGCAGGGCCGCTCGTGCGGATGGGGCGCACGGCCCCCCGCCGGAGCGGAGCGGCGCCTGCTCATGAAGAAGAAACACAAGATCCGGTATCCGCGCCGCGCCGGCACACAGGAGATTGCCCCGAGCGGGAAGCGCGCCCTTGCGCGATGCGCGCGGCCTACTTGCGGCAGGCCACCGGTTGCAGACAGGCGCTGCGGTATCCCGTCCGGCGACAATCCTTCGGAACGGGGCGCATTGATCCGGGAATGGCATCCTTTTCAAACTTTTAGCTTGGCCAGCGGCTTCAGGTCGCGTATATAGTAACCACTGCTCGATAGGTTTCTTGCCTGTATGAAACCTGCCTCAATAACTTGACGCCCGCCTCGCGCGGGCGTTTTTTTGTCTTGCGCGGTGCGCCCCCTGGCATCTCGCGCCTGCAGAAGGCATATCGGGATCACACGGCCATTCATGGGGTTGAAATGACACTGGCAGGCAAGACGGCGATCATCACCGGTTCGAATTCCGGCATCGGCCTTGGCATCGCGCGCGAGCTGGCCCGCGCCGGCGCGGGGGTGATTCTCAACTCCTTCACCGACCGCGACGAAGACCACGCCCTGGCCGAGCGAATCGGTGACGAGTTCGGGGTGCCGGCGCGCTACATCAAGGCCGACATGTCCGACCCGGCAGAAACCCGCGCCCTGATCGAGCGGGCCGGCG
>WFPZ01000065.1 GCA_015487335.1 Paracoccaceae bacterium | reverse complement strand
TTTCGGCCTGCCCGAAATGAGCGAGACGGACATCCGCCGTCACACCGGCCGCGGCGAATGCAGCATGATTTCGCTGTTTGGCGAGCGGCGCGAGCAAGCCGCCGAACGCTTCCTGACCTACCACGACGAGCGGCTGCTGGACGTGCGGCCCATGCCGGGAGCCGAGGCGCTGCTGGACTGGCTGGCAACCAGCGGCATCCCCGCCGCCATCGTCACCAGCAAGCACCAGGACCGGGCCGAGCGGCAGCTCGCGCACCTGGGCTGGCGTCATCGCTTCTCCGCCGTCATCGGCCTCTGCGACGGTCGCCGCCAGAAACCCGACCCGCACACGCTGCTGTTGGCCTGCGAGGCGCTGGACGTGGAGCCGGCGCAAACCATCATGGTGGGCGACGGCACGGCGGACATGAAGGCCGCCCGGCGCGCCGGCAGCCTGCCGGTGGGGCTCGCCCATGATTTCACGCCCGAGGAGCTGACCGAGGCGGGCGCGGCCCGCTGCTTCGATTCGCTCGACCAGGTGCGCCTCTGGCTGGAAGGCGCGCTGGACGGCGCCGCCGGAGCCCGGGCCGCATGAGCGGAACCGCGACACCCGGCCATGACGAGCTGATTCACTTCCTGCTGGCGCGCACGCACGTGCGCGGGGCCATCATCCGCGCCTCGCGCATCCGCGAAACCGCTTGCCGCATCCACGGCCTGCCCGACGCCGGGCCAGGCAGCGCCGGCGAGTTGCTGACGCACACCCTGGTCGGTTCCATCCTGCTCTTGTCCATCAGCAAGGGTGGCGTGCGGCAGGTCTTGCAACTGGATGGCGACGGCGGGCCAGTGGAGCGGGCGTTGGCCGAATCCCGTGGCGGCGCGGTGCGCGGCTACCTGATCTGGCGGGACGAAATCACGATGCGCGCGCCGGGCCAGACCTCGCTGTCGCTGCTGGGTTCCAACATCCGCTGCGCCACCGTTCGCGACCTGGGATTCGGCGAGCCTTACGTCTCCGTCACCGAGGCCACGTCCGATCACCTGGCCGACGTGCTGGTGCACTACCTGTCGCAGTCGGTGCAGATTCGCGCCGACATCGTGCTGCGCGGCGATCTCGGCCTGCTGCTGGAGGCCATGCCCGGCGCCAGCGACGACGACTGGTTCGCATCGCTTCAGGCGCTGGCGCGCATCAGCGATGCCCGGCTGAACGATGATCCCGAGGCCATCCTCCAGGATTTTGACACCCTGGGCGTCAAAATCCTGGAACGCCAGCCATGGGTCTGGCGCTGTGACTGCAAGCCGGAAACCCTGGCCGCGGCGCTGACCAACATGGCGCCGGACACGCTGGAATCGCTGAAAGACGACGAAGGCTACATCACGCTCTCCTGCTCCTACTGCGGCAAGACGCACCGCATTCGCCCCGACCGGGACTGAGGAGGGCCTGTTCATACTGATTTGAACAGTGTCGCTTCCGTCCGAGGAAACTTGGCCATGATTGGCACGCCGCTTGCGTGATCCCTGACAAGCGCGGGCGCGCACCGGCTCGAGGAGCTCACCCTCAAGTCGGCGGCCGCATCCGCGATACATATGAAGTGTCGGCGCACTGGTCTTGCAACCTGTCGTCCCGGACCGATGCGAACCGAACGGGAGCCCAATCTCCCGCCCGTGCGCAAGCCCCCCGGAGGGGAAGCCTGACGGCGTGGATGCGGCGCCCACCTGTGAAACAAAGGGTTCGGTTTCACAGGTTGCAAAACCAGTTCGCTGACACTATAAAGAAGATGAAACTTCCCCCGGGGCCTGCCGTTCCTTCCTCCCTCCCCTCAACCCACCGGCAGGCCCTTTCTCTTTGCGCCACACCCTTGTTGTGACGGTGTCGCCGTCATGCGACGAGCGAACAACGGGCAGGAACGGATTTGCATCACCTGAATGCCGGGCTTGACTCCATACCTTGGTACAGGGTTTATCCTTGAGCCATGAAACAGAAAACCATTCGCTGGGTCGCAAAAGAAGCCGACGTCAACGCCCAGACCGTTCTCTACTACGAACGCCGCGGCCTGCTGCCCGCCCCACGCCGCGCCGCCAACGGCTATCGCTTGTATGATGACAACGCTGTCCGACGCATACGTTTCATCAAGCGCGCGCAGGAACTGGGATTTTCATTGAAGCAAATCGCCGCGCTGCTGGCCTTGCAGGAACGGCAGGGTGCGAGCTGCACCGAGATCAGCGCGATGGCGGCCAGCCATCTTGAAGACATCGAGCAGAAGATTCGTGACCTCGAACGCATGCGGCAAGCGTTGATCCCGCTCGTGGATGCCTGTCCCGGCAAGGGGCCGCTGAACGCCTGCCCGATTCTGGACAGCCTGGAAGGAGACGAATGATGCGCTACATATGGATGGTCGCGCTTGCCGCCGGACTGGTCGCACCGACCGTCATTGCTCATGCGGGGCCAATCACCTTCAATTCCGCCCTGCCCGTGGCCGACGGCATGAGCATTCTCCGCAGCCAAATCAGGCTGGTGCGCAAATCCGGCGATGCCACGCCTGCGGGGCGGGTGCTGAATGCCACCGCAACGCCCATAGTATTGGCTTACGGCGCCAGCCCCAGGCTGGCCCTGTTCGGCGTGCTGCCCTACGTGGACAAGCGCCTGGATGTGACCATGGGCGGAACGCGCATCCGGCGCGGCGCGCGGGGCATCGGCGATGCGCTGCTCTTTGGGCGCTACACCGTAATCCAGGTGGACAAGCCCGGCGACACGCTGCGCGTGGCCCCGTTCGCGGGCCTGAAACTCCCGACGGGTTCACACACGCAAATGGATGCATTCGGCCCGGTGCCGCGCATCCTGCAACCCGGTTCCGGCTCCTGGGATCCGTTCCTGGGCC
>WFPZ01000064.1 GCA_015487335.1 Paracoccaceae bacterium | reverse complement strand
ATCCCAGACCCCGCCGCGCGAGGCCACCCTCTCCGAGGCGCCGCGCATCAGAATAGAAACGCCCCGCCTTACGGGAAGCATCTCCCTGCTGGGCGGGCGTATAGACGACCTCTCCCTGAAGGACTACCGCGAGACGATCGAGCCCGACAGCCCCATCGTCACCCTGCTCACGCCCGTCGGCCAGCCCGAAGCCTATTACGCCCTGTTCGGCTGGGCCCCCGGCGGCGATCTGGGCTATGAGGACGTGCCCGGCGCCAACACCGAGTGGCGGATCGAGGGCAACGACACGCTGACCCCGCAATCCCCCGTCGTCCTGGTCTGGGACAACGGCAAGGGGCTGATCTTCCGCCGAAAGGTCGAGGTGGACGACAACTACCTCTTCACCATCACCCAGACGGTCGAAAACGCCGGCGGCAAGCCGGTGCGCCTGGCCCCCTACGGAATGGTGGCCCGGCATGGCCAGCCCAGCGATCAGAAACGGTTCTTCATCCTGCACGAAGGCGCCATCCGCATGTCGGACGGCAAGCTGGAAGAAATCAAGTACGACAAGCTGCCGGACATGCCCTACAACGAACGCGAGGGCGCCCGCGCCGAGATCGTCGACGTTCAGAACAGCGGCTGGACCGGTTTTACCGATCATTACTGGATGACGACACTGGCCCCCCTGGAAGGCCAGCCCTTCACCTCGGTCGCCAAGTATGTCGAGAGTTCCGATATCCTGCTGGTCGAGGCACGCCAGCCGGCGATGACCGTCGAACCGGGTCAGACGGCCCAGGCCTCTGTCCGCATGTTCTCGGGCGCCAAGGAATGGGAAACCATCCGCCGCTACCAGAACGAGGCCCGGATCGACAGGTTCATCGACTCGATCGACTGGGGCTGGTTCTTCTTCCTTACCAAGCCGATCTTCGCGGTGCTGCACTGGCTGAACGGCATGATCGGCAACATGGGCTGGGCGATCATCGGGCTGACGCTGATCATCAAGGCGCTGGTCTTCCCGCTGGCCTACAAGTCCTACGTCTCGATGGCCAAGATGAAAGAGCTTCAGCCGCGCATCGAAGAGCTGAAGAAAAAGGCCGGGGACGACAGGCAGAAGCTCCAGCAGGGCATGATGGAGCTTTACAAGAAGGAAAAGGTGAACCCGGCAGCCGGCTGCCTGCCGATCCTGCTGCAGATCCCGATCTTCTTCTCGCTCTACAAGGTGATCTTCGTCACGCTGGAGCTTCGCCAGGCCCCCTGGATCGGCTGGATCAAGGATCTCTCGGCGCCTGATCCCTCCTCGGTTCTCAACCTGTTCGGCCTGCTGCCCTACAGCCCGCCCGACCCCAGTTCGATCTTCTACATCTTCTCGATCGGGGCGCTGCCGATCCTGCTGGGCATCTCGATGTGGCTGCAGCAGAAGCTGAACCCCGCTCCCACGGACCCGACCCAGGCCATGATCTTCGCCTGGATGCCCTGGGTGTTCATGTTCATGCTGGGCAAGTTTGCCAGCGGGCTGGTGCTCTACTGGATTGCCAACAACACCATCACCTTCATCCAGCAATACGTGATCATGCGTCTGCACGGGCACAAGCCGGATGTGTTCGGCAACATAATCTCGAGCTTCAGGCGCAAGAAAAAAGAGCCGAAGGCAAAGTGAGGGCCCGTGTCGCCCATATCTGGCGGCATCCGATCAAGTCGCTCGGGCGCGAGGCCCTCGAGCGGGTAACCCTGACCGCCGGCAGGACAATGCCCTGGGACAGGGTCTGGGCTGTTGCGCATGAGGCCTCTTCGGCCGATGGCAGCGCCTGGGCCCCCTGCCACAATTTCGCGCGCGGGGCCAAGGCGCCCATGCTGCAGGCCATCGAGGCCCGCCTGGACGAGAACACCGGGCAGGTTTCCCTCAGCCACCCCGGGCGCCCCGACATCACCCTTCACCCCGAGCGCGACGCCGATGCGCTTGTGGAATGGGTGCGCCCGCTTGTTCCGGCGCAACGGGCCGCGCCGGCCCGGGTGGTCCGGGTGCCCGACCGCGGCCTGACCGATACGGATTTCCCCTCGATCAGCCTGCACGGCCTGTCCTCCAACCGCGCCGTCGGCCAGTGGCTGGGGCAGGAGCTTTCGCCGCGGCGCTGGCGCGGCAATATCTGGTTCGAGGGGCTCGGCCCCTGGGAAGAGTTCGAGTGGGTAGGCCGGCGCATCGCGGTGGGCGAGGCCGTGCTCGAGGTGCGCGAGCGCATCACCCGCTGCCTGGCCACCACCGTCAACCCCGAGACCGGCCACCGCGACGCCGATACCCTGCGCGCGCTGGAAGAGGGCTGGGGGCATCGGGACTTCGGAGTTTATGCGGTGGTCGTCAGATCCGGCGCAGTTGCGGTTGGCGATGAGGTGAAGGTGATCTGATGCAGCTGGCCTTCCCCGTAACCGAAAAGAGCGCCGAAGAACTGGAAGCCGGGCGCAGGCTTTTCGCCGGCGAAACCGCCTTTCTGAAGGGCGTGGTGTCCATGGACGGGCTGCCCCCGGCCGACCGCACCGAGCTGTGCTTTGCCGGGCGCTCGAACGTGGGCAAATCCTCGCTGATCAATGCGCTCACCGGCCGGCGCGGGCTGGCGCGGGCCTCCAACACCCCCGGCCGCACGCAGGAGATCAACTTCTTCACCTGCGGCAAATCCCTCTACCTGGTGGATCTTCCCGGCTATGGCTACGCCAACGCGCCGGTCAAGGTGGTGGAGAAATGGCAACGCCTCCTCAAGGCCTACCTCTCGGGCCGGGCCACGCTGCGGCGGGTATTCGTGCTGATCGATGCCCGCCACGGCGTCAAGAAGGTGGACGAAGAGATCATGGACCTGCTCGACAAGGCCGCCGTGCCCTTTCAGGCGGTGCTCACCAAGAACGACAAGGTGAAGGCGAAAGAGCGCGCAGCGGTCCTCAAACAGGTGCGCGCAGCGCTGGCCCGCCACCCCGCCGCCTACCCCGAGCTCGTGCTCACCTCATCGCAGACCGGCGAGGGCATCGACACCCTGCGCGCCGTCATCGCCACGCTTTAGCAGATGCGCCGGCCCTTTTGCTTGCGCGCCCGCCACTCGATCGGCTAACCGGGGCAGGACCATGAAAAAGCAGAAAGCCATGAACCGCGACTGGATCGCCACCGCCCGCACCCTCTCGCAGGCCCTGCCCTACCTGCAGCGCTATGACGGGGCGACCGTCGTCATCAAGATCGGCGGCCATGCCATGGGCAGCGACGAGGCGATGGAAAGCTTCGCCCGCGACGTGGTGCTGATGCAGCAGGTTGGCGTCAACCCGGTGATCATCCATGGCGGCGGGCCGATGATCAACGCCATGCTCGGCAAGCTCGGCATCGAGTCGGACTTCGTGCACGGCAAGCGGGTGACGGACGCGGCCACCATGGAGGTTGTGGAGATGGTGCTTTCGGGCACCGTCAACAGCCGCATCGTGCAGGCCATCAACGCCCAGGGCGGGCGGGCCATCGGCCTTTCCGGCAAGGACGCCAACCTGATGATCTGCGACTATGCGGACCGCGAGCTTGGCTTCGTCGGCACTCCCGTCGAGATCAACCCCGAATTCCTGCGCAATCTGGCCGATGCCGGGATCATCCCCGTGATCGCCCCGATCGGGGTGGGCCGCGAGGGCGAGACCTTCAACGTCAATGGCGATACGGCGGCCGGTGCTATTGCCGCAGCACTCAAGGCCGACCGGCTGCTTCTGCTTACCGACGTGGCCGGGGTAAAGGGGCCTGACGGCGAGGTGCTGACGGAGCTGAACGCCGCCCAGATCCGCGAACTGACGGCCAAGGGCGTCATCGCCGGCGGCATGATTCCCAAGACGGAAACCGCGCTCAGGGCGCTCGAGGGGGGCGTGCGTGCGGTGGTGATCCTCGACGGGCGCGCCCCCAACGCCTGCCTGCTTGAGCTCTACACCGAGCACGGGGCGGGCTCGCTTATCCGCAGCTGAGCGGGCTTTTCCGGCCGACCTGCAGCGTCTACCCTGCCCTGATGACGGATACAGAAGACACCCCCCGCAGGCCCTCCTTTCGCCTGATCCTGATGCGGCACGCGAAATCCGACTGGGGCAATCCCGCCCGGCCCGATATCGCCCGCCCCCTCAACGCGCGTGGCCGGCGTGCCGCGCGGCTGATGGGGCAGTGGATGTGGGGCAAGGGCTACCTGCCCGATCTTGTGCTCTGCTCGCCTGCCGAGCGCACCTGCCAGACATGGCAGATTCTGTCGCAGGAGCTTGGCACTGACCCGCCGCTCGTTCTGGAGCGTCCGCTTTACCATGCCACGGCCGATACCATGCTGGACGTCCTGCACGGCGCCGGAGAGGAGGCCACGGTGCTGATGCTGGGGCACAACCCCGGGATTGCCGCCATGGCCCTGTCGCTTGCCCGCACCCCGCCGCCGCATCCAAGCTTTCGGCGCTACCCGACGGCGGCCGCCACCGTTCTTGCTTTCGATATCGGCAACTGGGCCGAGGCAGGATGGGGCACCGGCGAAGTGCTGGATTTCGCGATACCGCGCGAACTGGAAGCCTGAACCCGCAAAAGAGGAGCGCCGGGCACTTCCGGGCCCGGCGCTTTCGTTTCTTCGCCCCGCGGCTCAGTGGCCGAGGATCTGGCTGAGGAACAGCTTGGTGCGATCCGACTGCGGATTGTTGAAGAACTCTTCCGGTTCGTTCTGCTCCACGATCTGGCCCTGGTCCATGAAGATGACACGGTTGGCCACCTGACGGGCGAAGCCCATCTCGTGGGTCACCACCAGCATGGTCATGCCTTCCTCGGCCAGCTCGATCATGGTGTCGAGCACCTCCTTGATCATCTCCGGGTCGAGCGCCGAGGTGGGCTCGTCGAACAGCATGATCCGCGGCTTCATGCACAGCGAGCGGGCAATGGCCACCCTCTGCTGCTGACCGCCCGAAAGCTGCCCCGGGTACTTGTCTGCCTGTTCCGGGATCTTCACCTTCTCGAGGAAGTGCATTGCCGTTTCCTCGGCTTCCTTCCTCGGCACCTTGCGCACCCAGATCGGGGCGAGCGTGCAGTTTTCCAGGATCGTCAGATGAGGAAACAGGTTGAAGTGCTGGAACACCATGCCCACCTCGCGGCGGATCTTGTCGATGTTCTTGAGGTCCGAAGTCAGTTCGGTGCCGTCAACCACGATCCGCCCCGCCTGATGCTCTTCCAGGCGGTTGATGCAGCGGATCAGGGTCGATTTGCCCGAGCCAGAGGGCCCGCAGATCACGATCCGCTCACCCCGGTTCACCGTCAGGTTGATGTCCCGAAGCACGTGGAACGACCCGTACCACTTGTTCATGTTCGTGATCTCGATTGCGACCTCATCCGCAACCTTCATCTTGGAGCGGTCGATTTCGCGTTCTATCGCAAGTTCAGACATGCGTTGAACTCCTCAGTGGTTTTCCGTCTGAAGCTTGCGCTCCAGGTACATGGAATAGCGTGACATTGAGAAACAGAAGATCCAGAACACCAGCGCGATGAAGCCGTAAAGCTCCCACACGATGCCGTTCCACTCCTGATTTGCCCGGATGGCGGTGCTGAGGCCCAGAGGATCCATCAGGCCGATGATCATCACCAGCGTGGTGTCCTTGAACAGCCCGATGAAGGTGCCGACGATACCGGGGATCGAGATCTTCAGCGCCTGCGGCATGATGACCAGCCGCTGCGCCTGCCAGTAATCGAGCCCCAGGGCATCGGCTGCCTCGTACTGCCCCCTTGGCAGGGCCGCCAGACCGCCGCGTATCACCTCGGCCATGTAGGCGGCCGAGAACAGAGTCACCATGATCATCACCCTGACGATGATGTCGAAATCGGTGCCCGGGGGGAGGAAGATGTTGAGCAGGGTCGAGGCCACGAACAGCAGCGTGATCAGCGGCACGCCGCGGATGAACTCGATGAACCCGACGCAAAGCGCCTTGACGATCAGCAGGTCGGAGCGCCGCCCAAGAGCCAGCAGGATGCCGATGGGCAGAGAGGCCGCGATGCCGGTGATCCCGATGGTGACGGACAGCATGAAGCCGCCGAAGTTGCGGCTTTTCACCGGCTCGAGGGAAATCGGGATGAGACTTTCGAGCGTAGTTGCCACCGGCCCGGAAATCGCCACCCACCACAGGATTGCGACAACAATCGCGCTGATCACGCCGAGTATCGCACCGTATCTCGGGGTAATCAGTTTCAGGGCCGCAAAGCCGAAGATGAAGCCGGCCAGAGCGGAAAGCGGGCCCCAGACGGAACCGCCCCACAGCAGCCAGGTGGCGATGAAGGGATAGAGCCCGGAAAACCACAGAAGCTTTCTGGGCAGGCTGGTAAACAGCACGGGCGCCAGCGCTCCCAACAGGAGTATGAACGCCAGTATCGGCCTCCAGTACAGCTCGGACGGATAGAACCCGAAGGTCAGCTGAGCATAGCGCTCGCGGATCACCGCCCAGCAGGCCCCGGAGGCATCAGGCCCGTAGACCTCCTTGATCTGCTCGCGGCATTCGTTGAGCGAATTCGCCGTCCAGCTGGAGCGAAACATCCATGGCAGGATCTCGTAGAGCAATGCCCCGACGGCGATCAGGGAAACGATCGTCAGGATCGAGTTCAGCCACCCGTCAAAGAGGTTTTTCCGCATCCACCCGATGATGCCCGACGACGTGACCGGTGGCGCCTTCTCCGGGGCCATTTCGGTGCGGACATAGGCTGCTTGTGTCATCTTACCGCTCCACCAGTTTGACGCGCTTGTTGTACCAGTTCATCACCGCGGAGATGCTCAGCGAGATGCTCAGGTAAATCGCCATAAGCAACAGGATGCTTTCAAGTTCGCGTCCCGTCTGGTTCATGGTGATGCCGCCCAGGGTGCCGGTGATATCCATGTAACCCACGGCAATGGCCAGCGACGAGTTCTTGGTGAGGTTGAGATACTGCGAGATCAGCGGCGGGATGATCACCCGCGCCGCCTGCGGCAGGATGACGAGGTTCATCGTCTGGCTGCGGCTGAGCCCCAGGGCATAGGCCGCTTCCGTCTGCCCCTTGCTGATCGCGAGGATCCCGGCGCGCACCGCCTCGGCGATGAAGGCCGCCGTGTAAAGCGACAGCGCCAGCCACAGGGCGATCAGCGAGTTGCGCATGTGGATCCCGCCCTTGAAGTTGAAGCCCTTCAGTTCGGGGTAGCCGAGATAGAAGCCCAGTGCGATGAGCACGGCAACGGGAGGAATGACAACCAGGCCAAGCCGGATATGCCATGTCGTCGGCCGTTCGCCGGTAGCCGCCTGAATGCGGTCGGCCCGGCGCTTGACCAGCTTGGATGCATAGATCCCGCCGAAAAGCGCAACGAGGAACGCGATGAGATCAAGGCTGATGTCGAAAGCGCCGAATACGGAGATGTCGCCAAGGCTGCGGCTGAAAAGCGGTTCGGGGATGTAGACGCCGCGGTTGGTAATCGCAACGCTGTCTCCAAACAGCATGGAAGCCGTCGGGTTTTCTCCGCGGAATTCGCGCGGCGCCGGCATCGTCTCGATCATGATGGCCATCACCAGAACGATCCACAGAAGCACCGGCACGTTCCGGAATGCTTCGATGTAGACCGTCATGAGGCGCGCCACGATCCAGTTGTGGGACAGGCGAAGAACCCCGATGATCACGCCCAGTATGGTGGCCAGGGCGCAACCCAGCGCCGCCACCAGAAGCGTGTTCAGAAGGCCGACGAAGGCGGCACGCAGGTGCGTATCCTGGGAATTGTACTCGATCAGCCTCTGGTTGATGTCATAGCCTGCCGGCTCGAACAGGAACCCGAAATCGACAGGTTTCCCGAGGGCCGAGAGGTTCTGCAGGGTGTTGCTGATGATCCAGGCGAACAGCAGCATGAACCCCATCAGGGCAACCACCTGGATCGTCATCGAACGATACCGGGTGTCGTAGATCAGCATGCTGAGCCGGAATGACTCTTTCGGCGGGTCGGTAAGTGCGGTCATGACAGACGCCCCCGTGCTCCCATTTAGCAAACAACCGCGCGGCCCGGCCGGCGGTTCGTTCCATTCATTTCTTGTTGTCGTTCAGATAGAGAAGGGGTGCGGGCCAGCCCGCACCCCTTGCAAGCAGTTCTTACCGGAACGGCGGCGCGTAGATCAGGCCACCGTCTTTCCACTGCGCGTTCAGGCCGCGCTGCAGGCCGATCGGGGTGTTTTCGCCGATGTTCTTCTCGAACAGTTCGCCGTAGTTTCCCCCGGCCTTGATGGCGTTGTAGGCCCAGTCGGCAGACAGGCCGAGCATTTCGCCCAGGTTGCCTTCGGTGCCGAGGATCCGGTTGATTTCCGGGTTGTTGGTGCCTTTGCGCAGCTCGTCGATGTTGGCCGAGGTGATGCCCAGCTCTTCAGCCGCGATCAGCGCGTTCAGCGTCCAGCGCACCAGGTCGCCCCAGGCGTTGTCGCCATGGCGGACAAGCGGGCCGAGCGGCTCTTTCGAGATGATTTCGGGCAGGATCACGTAATCGCCCGGGTTCTCGAAGGTGGCGCGGGTCGCTGCCAGGCCGGAAGCGTCGGTGGTGTAGACGTCGCAGGCGCCGGCGAGGAACTGCTGCTGCGCCTCGGCGTTGGTTTCGATCGGAACCGGCTCGTAGCTCATGTTGTTGGAGCGGAAGAAGTCCGCCAGGTTGAGCTCGGTGGTGGTGCCGGTCTGGATGCAGACGGTGGCACCGTCCAGCTCCTTGGCCGAGGAGACGCCCAGGCTCTTGGGAACCATGAAGCCCTGACCGTCGTAGTAGTTGATGCCGACGAATTCGAACTTCAGGTCAACGTCGCGGGTGAAGGTCCAGGTGGTGTTCCGGGCCAGCATGTCGACCTCGCCGGAAGCCAGCGCGGTGAAGCGCGTCTTGCCGGTGGTCGGGATGAATTCCACAGCCGTCGGATCGCCGAAGATGGCAGCCGCCACGGCACGGCACACGCCAACGTCAAAACCCTCCCAGACACCGTTTGCGTCAGGCGCCGCAAAGCCGGCCAGGCCGGTCGTGACGCCGCAGTTCAGCTTGCCCCGAGCCTTGACGTCGTCAAGGGTCCCGGCGGCTGCTGCACCGGCGGCCAGGCCGGTTACGGCCAGTGCGCCAAGAAATACGGTTTTTTTCATGTTTACCTCTTCCTGATTGTCCGCCTGAAAAGCGGTTCTTCCGGCCCGCAAGGGCCGGGGTGATCGTTCAAGGGGGCATCCCCTCAACGCCGCGAGTGTGGTCGGATTCAGGCCTGATCGTCAAGGGCGGGAACGATGAATTTTCCGTTTTTTCCTGCGTAAATTCAGGGCTTTTCGCCGCCAGTCCCGCCTTGAGACCGATCATCCGGAATACAGCCGCGATAGAAGCGTGCAGCATGCATGAACTCTGCACGCCTGCGTTGAGCGGCCTCTTGCGCTTCCTCGTCCCGGCCCCATTGCTCTTCCTGCCAGGTCTCGTCCAGCCGGGAGGCACGCCACAGCGTTTCATCGTCCGCCTGCCCCCGAATCACGGCAAAGCCGATCACCAGAGAGCCCGAAAGCGCGACCAGATCATGAAAGGCGGCCAGCTCGAAATTCCCCATCGAATCAACAAGCTTGGACAGGCGCTCCAGGGCTTCGGGGGGCTGGGGACGATGGATGACCCCGGTGCGCACCTCCAGGCGTGCGCCCAGCTCCGCCGCGGCCCACTCCAGCAGCGGATCCCAGGCCTCGGCCTGACGCCTGGCCAGCTCGACGGGGGCCTCTGCCCGGTAGCAAAGCAGATCGCTGTCGCCATAGGCGGCCAGCATTTCGACCACTTCTCGCCGCTGCGGAGCAACCTTGTCGATGGCCGCATTGGCGGTTCTGGTGAACGGCATGGCGGCAGGGTCGACCGTCTCTTCCTGAGCCGCCCACTCGGCGGCGATCTCGCGCGCCAGTGCCAGCGTGGGCACCACCAGCGACGCCTTGGCCGGGGTCTTCACCGGGCGACCGTCAAGGCGGATGCCGAATCCGCCGGCCTCGGGCACTGCGGTTGCCTCCTTCCAGAAACGCTTGGCCTTCCAGACGGTCATGGCATCTCCTCGAAAGGATCGGCCGGCACGTCCCTTTCGCGCCAGTCGAAGATTTCCCACGTCTTTTTCATGTGCGGCGGCAGCGGCGCGGTAAAGCTCATCTCCGCGCCCGTGACCGGGTGAACGATCTTCATGAAGCGCGCATGCAGGTGCAGCTTGCGGCTGATCTCGCCACCCAGCTGCGCGCCCCATCCATCGCCCAGATTTTCCTGACCGGAGCCGCCGTATTTGCCATCTCCGACGATCGGGTTTCCGATAGCCGCCATGTGCGCCCGCAGCTGATGCGTGCGGCCGGTGACCGGCACCAGCGCCACCCAGGCGGCCCGCCGGCCCGCCGAGGCCAGCACCGCATAATCGGTGGTGGCGCGTTTGGCCCCTGGGGTGGATTTCACCTCGTCGGGATGGAGGCAGAGCATCTTCTCGCCCTCGCCGCGCGCCCCGTGGCCCGGCGCCTTGACCAGGCCGAAGCGGATCGTGCCCATGGCCGGGCCGGGCACGCCGGCCACCGCGGCCCAGTAGATCTTGCGGGTCTCGCGCGCCCGGAAGGCCGCCGTCAGCTTCGAAGCCGCCAGGGGCGTGCGAGCCAGCAGCAGGATGCCGGAGGTGTCCTTGTCGAGCCGGTGCACCAGCCGCGGCTTTTCCGCCGCCCCGAAGCGCAGCGCCTCGGCCAGCCCGTCCACGTGGCGCGTCTGGCCGGTGCCGCCCTGGCATGGCAGGCCGGCGGGCTTGTCGAGAACGATCAGGTGATCGTCACGGAAGATCACCGCCTTGCGGATCATCTCCGCGTCGGCTTCGGAGATCCGCGGCCGCGGTCGTTCCGCGCCCTGCGGTTCGCGAGGCTCGGGCAGTGGCGGCACCCGGATCTCCTGCCCCGGACGGATGCGCGTCGAGGCCCTGGCCCGGCTGCCGTCCACCCTGATCTCGCCCTTGCGGCACATCTTCTCGATACGCCCCTGGCCGACACCGGGGAAATGGCGGCGAAACCACCTGTCCAGCCGCTGCTCGGCCTCGTCGGGGCCGACGCGGACAATCCGCACGCCGCTCATCCCTCGATCGCCCGCATCATCCAGACGCCGAGAAACAGCGCCACCACCGACAGCAACACCGAGCCCAGAACGTAGCCTCCGGCAGCGAACAGGCGCTCTTCGTCGATCAGCCGGAAGGTATCCAGCGAGAAGGCGGAAAAGGTGGTGAAGCCGCCAAGGAAGCCCGTGAGCACCATCGGCATCCAGCGGTCCATGCCCCGGTTGGCCAGATAGATCCAGGCCACCCCCATCAGGAACGAGCCCAGGACATTCACGATCACGGTCGCATAGGGAAACACCACCGCAACCCCGACGACATAGCGAAGCGCGGCACCGATCGCGCCGCCAAGGCCGACCTGAAGGAGCAAGGCAATCATGGCGCCTCTTTTTCGCGGGGGGCGGTGAAAGTCAACCTTTGCGCCGTCTGGCACGCAGTTTCACGAAGAAATCCAGCCGCTTCTTCAGCTCCCGCTCGAAGCCGCGCTCCACCGGGCGGTAATAGACACCGCGCTTCATGCCTTCGGGGAAATACTCCTGCCCCGAGAAGCCGTCCTCCTCGTCGTGATCATAGGCGTAGCCCTCGCCGTAGCCCTGATCCTTCATCAGCGAAGTGGGGGCGTTCAGGATGTGTTTGGGCGGCGGCATGGAGCCCGTCTTTCGCGCCGCCGCCATGGCCTGCTTGAAGCCCACGTAGGCGGCGTTCGACTTGGGCGCGAGCGCCAGATAGG
>WFPZ01000063.1 GCA_015487335.1 Paracoccaceae bacterium | reverse complement strand
TGCCGGGCGACAACCTGAAGTTCTCGGTCGAGCTGATCGCCCCGATCGCCATGGAAGAGGGCCTGCGCTTCGCCATCCGCGAAGGCGGACGCACCGTCGGATCCGGCGTCGTCTCCAAGATCATCGAGTAAGGAAAACCGGGGTTCGAAGTGGGGCGGGCCGGAGCGCCCGCTCCACCTCTCGGCTCCTAGCCGCGAAAGGCACGTCAAGATGGCAATCCAAAGCCAAAACATTCGCATCCGGCTGAAGGCCTTTGACTACCGCGTGCTGGATGCCAGCACGCAGGAAATCGTCAACACGGCCAAGCGGACCGGCGCCACCGTGCGTGGCCCCATCCCGCTGCCCAACAAGATCGAGAAGTTCACGGTTCTCCGCGGTCCGCATATCGACAAGAAGTCGCGCGACCAGTTCGAGATCCGTACCCACAAGCGGCTTCTCGACATCGTCGACCCCACTCCGCAGACCGTGGACGCGCTGATGAAGCTCGACCTGGCCGCCGGGGTGGATGTCGAGATCAAGGTTTAAGGAGGGCAGACAGACATGTTGCGCTCTGGTGTAATCGCAAGAAAGGTGGGGATGACCCGCCTGTTCATGGAAGACGGACGGCAGGTTCCCGTTACCGTGCTTCAGCTCGACGGGCTGCAGGTTGTGGCTCAGCGCACCCCCGAGAAGGACGGCTACGCCGCCGTTCAGCTGGGTGCGGGAACGGCCAAGGCCAAGCGGGTCTCCAAGGCCATGCGCGGCCATTTCGCCAAGGCGAAGGTGCCGCCCAAGCGCAAGATCGCGGAATTCCGGGTGGATCCGGAAAACCTGATCGAGGTGGGTGCGGAGATCACCGCCAACCACTATACCGAGGGCCAGTACGTGGATGTTTCCGGCACCTCGATCGGCAAGGGATTCGCCGGGGCCATGAAGCGGCACAACTTCGGCGGCCTGCGGGCCAGCCACGGCGTGTCGATCAGCCACCGCAGCCACGGCTCGACCGGCCAGTGCCAGGATCCGGGGCGCGTGTTCAAGGGCAAGAAGATGGCCGGCCACATGGGGGCGGCCCGCGTCACCACCCAGAACCTGCAGGTGATCAAGACCGACGTCGAGCGCGGCCTGATCATGGTCAAGGGCGCGGTGCCGGGCTACCGTGGCGGCTGGGTGACGATCAAGGATGCGGTCAAGAAGCCGCTGCCTGACAACGTTCCGCTGCCTGCCGCGATCAAGCCGGCACAGTCTGTCGAGGAAAACCGGGCCACCGAAGAAGCCGCAGCCGAAGGGGGCGAGAGCAATGAAAGCTGATGCAATCAACCTGGACGGCAAGAAGGCCGGGTCGGTCGATCTCGACGATGCGATCTTCGGGCTCGAACCGCGCGCCGACATCCTGCACCGGGTCGTGCGCTGGCAGCGCGCCCGGGCCCAGCAGGGCACGCACAAGGTCAAGACCCGCTCCGAAACCAGCTATTCGGGCAAGAAGATCTACCGCCAGAAGGGCACCGGCGGGGCGCGTCACGGCGATCGCAACGCGCCGATCTTCCGCAAGGGCGGTGTCTACAAGGGGCCGGTTCCGCGCAGCCATGCCCATGATCTGCCCAAGAAGTTCCGCAAGCTGGGCCTGCGCCACGCGCTTTCGGCCAAGGCGGCGGAGGGTGCCCTCGTGGTGCTCGAGTCTGCCGAGCTGAAGGAGCCGAAAACGGCGATTCTGGCCAAGGCCGTCAAGGAGCGGGGCTGGAAACGCGTTCTGATCATCGACGGCGAGCAGGTGAACGAGAATTTCGCCCGTGCCGCCGCCAATCTTGAAGGCGTCGACGTCCTGCCGTCGATCGGCGCCAATGTCTATGACATCCTCAAGCGTGACACCCTGGTGATCACCAAGGCGGGTGTCGAAGCACTGGAGGCCCGTCTGAAATGAGCGCGAAGCCGGAACATTACGACGTGATCCGCAAGCCGATCATCACCGAAAAGGCCACCATGGCGTCCGAGCACGGCGCGGTGGTGTTCGAGGTGGCGATGGATGCGAACAAGCCGCAGATCAAGGAAGCGGTGGAAACGCTGTTTGGCGTCAAGGTGAAGGCGGTCAACACGGTCATCACCAAGGGCAAGACCAAGCGCTTCCGCGGCCAGCCGGGCAAGCGGCGCGACGTCAAGAAAGCCTACGTGACCCTCGAAGAGGGCAACACGATAGACGTGACCACGGGCCTCTGATAAAGGGGTACGAATCTTCGGCCCCCTTGGGGGCCGAGGCTCTTTTCAACCCGTTCCCGGGCAATCGGGGACCCAAGCAGACGGAAGACAGAAAGCATGGCACTCAAGTCGTACAAGCCGACGACGCCTGGCCAGCGCGGGCTGGTGCTGATCGACCGTTCGGAGCTTTGGAAAGGCCGTCCCGTCAAGTCTCTCACCGAGGGGCTGAGCAAGAAGGGCGGCCGGAACAACACCGGACGGATCACGATGCGCCGCCGCGGCGGCGGGGCGAAGCGTCTCTATCGCATCGTGGATTTCAAGCGCCGCAAGTTCGACGTTCCGGCCACGGTCGAGCGGATCGAATATGACCCGAACCGCACCGCCTTCATAGCGCTGGTGAAATACGAGGACGGCGAACAGTCCTACATCCTGGCCCCGCAGCGGCTGGCCGTGGGCGATCAGGTGATCGCCTCCGCCAAGGCCGACATCAAGCCGGGCAATGCCATGCCGTTTTCGGGCATGCCGATCGGGACCATCGTCCACAACATCGAGCTGAAGCCCGGCAAGGGCGGCCAGATCGCGCGGGC
This sequence comes from Paracoccaceae bacterium, assembly GCA_015487335.1. GTDB lineage: Bacteria > Pseudomonadota > Alphaproteobacteria > Rhodobacterales > Rhodobacteraceae > S012-89. Next base: position 3,032 of record WFPZ01000063.1, on the reverse strand, counting down.
CGCGGGCACCTACGCCCAGTTCGTCGGCCGTGATGGCGGCTATGCCCAGATCCGGCTGTCCTCGGGCGAGCTGCGCATGGTCCGGCAGGAATGCATGGCCACGGTCGGCGCGGTCTCGAACCCCGACAACTCGAACCAGAACCTCGGCAAGGCCGGCCGCAACCGTCATCTGGGCAAGCGCCCGAGCGTGCGCGGTGTGGTCATGAACCCGGTCGATCACCCGCACGGCGGCGGCGAGGGCCGCACCTCCGGCGGCCGCCACCCGGTGACCCCGTGGGGCAAGCCGACGAAGGGTGCGCGCACCCGCAACAAGAACAAGGCGTCCAGCAAGCTGATCATCCGCTCGCGGCACGCCAGGAAGAAGGGCCGCTAAGATATGGCACGTTCTGTCTGGAAAGGGCCTTTTGTCGACTCCTATGTCCTCAAGAAGGCCGAGAAAGCCCGCGAAAGCGGCCGCAACGAAGTCATCAAGATCTGGTCGCGCCGTTCGACCATCCTGCCCCAGTTCGTCGGGCTTACCTTCGGTGTCTACAACGGCCGCAAGCATATCCCTGTAAGTGTCACGGAAGACATGATCGGTCAGAAGTTCGGCGAGTATGCGCCGACGCGGACCTATTACGGTCATGCCGCCGACAAGAAAGCGAAGCGGAAGTAAGTCATGGGCAAGGCAAAGAATCCCCGCCGCGTGGCAGAAAACGAAGCGATTGCGAAAACGCGCATGCTTCGCGTCAGCCCGCAGAAACTGAACCTGGTTGCTGCCATGATCCGCGGCAAGCCGGTGGACAAGGCGCTGACCGATCTGACCTTCTCGAAGAAGCGGATCGCGCAGGACGTCAAGAAATGCCTGCAGTCGGCCATTGCCAACGCCGAAAACAACCATGGGCTTGACGTGGACGAGCTGATCGTCGCCGAGGCCTGGGTCGGCAAGAACCTGACCATGAAGCGCGGCCGTCCGCGGGCGCGTGGCCGGTTCGGGCGCATCATCAAGCCGTTTTCGGAAATCACCATCAAGGTGCGTCAAGTCGAGGAGCAAGCCTAATGGGTCAGAAAGTCAATCCGATCGGCATGCGCCTTCAGGTCAACCGCACCTGGGACAGCCGCTGGTATGCCGACACCAAGGACTACGGCGATCTGCTTCTCGAAGATCTGCGGATGCGCGATTTCATCAAGAAGGAGTGCAAGCAGGCCGGCGTTTCGCGCGTGATCATCGAGCGCCCGCATAAAAAATGCCGGGTGACGATCCACACCGCACGTCCCGGCGTGATCATCGGCAAGAAGGGCGCCGACATCGAGGTGCTGCGCCGCAAGCTGGCGGCCATGACCGACAGCGAGCTGCACCTCAACATCGTCGAGGTGCGCAAGCCCGAGCTGGACGCCCAGCTGGTGGCCGAAAGCATTGCCCAGCAGCTCGAGCGCAGGGTCAGCTTCCGCCGCGCGATGAAGCGGGCGGTGCAGAACTCCATGCGCATGGGGGCTCTCGGCATCCGGGTGAACGTGGCCGGACGTCTGGGCGGCGCCGAGATCGCCCGCACCGAGTGGTACCGCGAGGGCCGCGTGCCCCTGCACACCCTGCGCGCCGACATCGACTATGCCACCGCCGAGGCCAAGACGCCTTACGGGATCATCGGCGTCAAGGTCTGGATCTACAAGGGCGACATCATGGAGCACGATCCGTCGGCCCATGACCGCCGCCTGCAGGAGATCCAGGAAGGCCCCGCGCCGCGTGGCGCCGGCGGCCGCCGCTAGGAGGATTGAGAGATGCTGCAACCGAAGCGCACGAAATACCGCAAGATGCACAAGGGCCGCATTCACGGCCAGGCCAAGGGCGGCACCGAGCTGACCTTCGGCACATACGGCCTGAAGGCGATCCAGCCCGAGCGCATCACCGCCCGCCAGATCGAGGCGGCGCGCCGCGCCATGACCCGCCACATGAAGCGCCAGGGGCGGGTCTGGATCCGCATCTTCCCGGACACGCCGGTCACCTCCAAGCCCACCGAAGTGCGGATGGGCAAGGGCAAGGGCTCGGTCGATTTCTGGGCGGCCAAGGTCAAGCCCGGGCGGATCATGTTCGAGATCGACGGGGTGAGTGAAGCCGTCGCCCGCGAGGCCCTGCGCCTGGCGGCCATGAAACTGCCGATCAAGACCCGCACCGTGGTCCGCGAGGACTGGTAGGGCCGGGTGCACGGCACGGGCCGGGAAATGAAGGGGCGGCGCTTCGGTGCCGCCTTTTCCATGGCAGGGCGGTCTGCCGGCGGCGCGGCAACTTCCCCCTTGCCAACCCGTGCTTTCCTCCCTATACGGCAGCCTTCACCACGAACTCCACCGGGAATCAGGGTGACCCAGACAGGGGCCCGCCGGTGATGTTGAAAGGAAGAATGGGCCATGAACGCTCAGGAATTGCGTGACAAGACGCCGGACCAGCTCCGGGAAGAGCTTGCCAACCTCAAGAAGGAAGCCTTCAACCTGCGGTTCCAGCAGGCTACGGGCGCGCTCGAGAACACCGCCCGCATTCGTGCCGTCCGCCGTGACGTGGCACGTGTGCTGACCGTGCTGAACGAAAAGGCCGCCGCTGCGGCCGCCGAAGAACAAGGAGCGTGACGGATGCCCAAACGTATTCTGCAAGGCATCGTGACCAGCGACGCCAACGACCAGACCGTCACCGTCCTCGTCGAGCGCCGCTTCACTCATCCGGTTCTGAAGAAGACCGTCCGGAAAACCAAGAAATACCGGGCGCATGACGAAAAGAACGCTTTCAAGGTCGGCGACCAGGTCCGCATCCAGGAATGTGCGCCGAAATCGAAAACGAAACGCTGGGAGGTCATTGCCTGACTGGGCGGTGACAGTCCGGTTTGATCGAAACCCTGGGGACAAGGCAGGACATGCCCCCCAAAGGTCGGGAGAAACCAAATGATCCAGATGCAGACCAATCTGGATGTTGCTGACAACTCCGGCGCGCGCCGGGTTCAGTGCATCAAGGTCCTGGGTGGTTCCCACCGCCGATATGCCTCGGTGGGCGACATCATCGTGGTGTC
>WFPZ01000062.1 GCA_015487335.1 Paracoccaceae bacterium | reverse complement strand
GCGATGGAGGAGGACATGCTCGATTTCGCCTGGGAGCCGGATCCGGTGCGCTCGCGCCTGACCTGCCAGATCAAGGTGACGGACGAGCTGGACGGTCTGGTGGTGCACCTGCCCGAGAAGCAGATCTGATGCGCGCCGGGCGGGCCCTCGCAGCGCTTGCCGCCCTTGTCACTCTGGCAACGGCTGCTGCCGCCACCCCGCCCGACATCATCCTTCAGGCCCGCTATACCGAGCCCACCACCCGCTACGATCACGGCATTCTCGGCGACAACATCGAGTGGGGCGCGCTGGAGCTGACGGTGGATACCTGCACCGGCTGCGAGGGCGGTCCCCACATCCGGACCTTCACCATCCGCCTGCCGGAAAACCGCGTCTTCGAGGATACCGCCCCGCGGCTGATCGACCTCCCCGATCAGGCCAGCCCGGCGGTCATGGTGGTGGAAACCGACCTTGAGAAGGGCGCGCGGCTGGCGCTTTACGATGAGAGCGGCCTGATGGCGGCCACCCCCTTCATCGGCCGCAGCAGGCGCTGGCTGGCGCCGCTGGGCGCGGCCGATCTCGACGGCGACGGGCAGGTGGAGATCGCCTATGTGGACCGCCCGCACCTGGCGAAGATCATCCGCATCTGGCGCTACCGGGAAGGCGGGGAACTGGTCCCGGTGGCCGAGCTTCCCGGCTACACCAATCACCGGATCGGAGAGCCCGAGATCTCGGGCGGCATCCGCGACTGCGGGCAGGGGCCCGAACTGATCGTGGCCGATGCCGACTGGCGGAACCTCTTCGCCGTGACATTCTCGGGCACCATCCCGAGCCCGCGCAGGCTCGGCCCGATCCGTGGGGAGGGCTCCTTCGCCCGTGCCATGGCCTGCGAGCGCCCCTGATCTTCTTCTGTCGGAAAATGCTCCGGGGGTCCGGGGGCAGCGCCCCCGGTGCATGCCGCAGCCGGCCGGCCTCAGCCCAGCACCCGCCAGCCGATGTCGCGCCGGCAGAAGCCCTCGGGCCAGTCGATCGCGTCCACCATCGCATAGGCCCGATCGCGCGCCTCGGCCAGGGTGTCGCCGCGCGCGGTGACGTTGAGCACCCGCCCGCCCGCGGCCACCAGCCGCCCATCGGTGCGCGCGGTGCCGGCGTGGAACACCATGTTGCGGCTGTCCTTCGGCAGCGCCTCGAGGCCGCGGATTTCCGAGCCCTTTTCGTAAGCCCCCGGATAGCCCTTCGCTGCCATCACCACGGTGATCGCGTGGTCCTCGGCCCAGTTGACGCGGGCCTCGGCCAGCCGGCCCTCGGCGCAGGCCTGCATCAGGTCCAGCGCCTGGGCCCCGAGGCGCATCATCAGCACCTGCGCCTCCGGGTCGCCGAATCGGACGTTGTATTCCACCAGCCGCGGCTCGCCGTCGCGGATCATCAGCCCGGCGTAGAGCACGCCCTGATAGGGCGTGCCGCGCCGCGCCATCTCGGCCACGGTGGGGCGGATGATCCGCTCCAGCGCCCTTTGCGCCACCTCGCCGTCCAGAACCGGGGCCGGCGAATAGGCGCCCATGCCGCCGGTGTTGGGGCCGGTATCGCCCTCGCCCACGCGCTTGTGGTCCTGCGCGGTGCCGATGGGCAGCACGTTCTCGCCGTCGCACAGCACGAAGAAGCTGGCCTCTTCCCCTTCCATGAACTCCTCGATCACCACTTCCGCCCCGGCGTCCCCGAAGGCGCCCGAGAACATCTCGTCGACGGCGGCAAGTGCCGTGGCCTCGTCCATGGCCACGATCACCCCCTTGCCGGCGGCCAGCCCGTCGGCCTTGACCACGATCGGCGCGCCCCGGGCGCGGATGTGGTCCTTCGCGGGTTGCGGGGCGTCGAAGCGGGCCCAGCGTGCGGTGGGCACCCCGGCGGCATCGCAGATTTCCTTGGTGAAGCTCTTCGAGGCCTCCAGCCGCGCCGCTTCGCGCCCGGGGCCGAACACCGCGATGCCGGCGTCGCGCAGCCGGTCGGCCACCCCCGCAGCCAGCGGCGCCTCGGGGCCGATGATCACGAAATCGATGGCGTTTTCCTCTGCAAAATTCACCACCTGCCCGCCGTCGTTGATGTCGAAGCTGGCGCATTCGGCGATTTCGGCGATCCCGGCATTGCCCGGCGCCACCACCAGCCGGTCGCACTTCGGGTTCTGCTTGACCGCCCAGGCGAGGCTGTGTTCGCGCCCGCCGCCGCCCAGGACAAGGATGTTCATGCCGCAATCCCCCGCTTGGCCTTCATCTGCGCGCGTTCTAAGGTCGGGCGGACAACAGCACAAGGCATCCCATGAGCGATCTTCTCGAACAGGCAGGCCCCGGCGCGAATGCCCATGAATTCACCGTCTCGGAGCTGTCGGGCAAGGTCAGGCGCCTGATCGAGGGCGAATTCGGCCATGTTCGGGTGCGCGGCGAGGTGGGCCGGGTGGTGCTGGCCCGTTCGGGGCATCTCTACTTCGACCTCAAGGACGAACGCGCGGTGCTTTCGGCGGTCAGCTGGAAGGGGCAGGTGGCGCGGCTGGCGATCCGGCCGGAGGAGGGCATGGAGGTGGTGGCCACCGGGCGGATGACCACCTTCGCCGGGCAGTCGAAATACCAGCTGGTGGTCGACAACATCGAGCCCGCCGGCGCCGGCGCGCTGATGGCGATGCTGGAAAGGCGCAAGAAGGCGCTGGCCGCCGAGGGGCTGTTCGCGCCCGAGCGCAAGAAGAAGCTGCCCTGGCTGCCCGAGGTGATCGGGGTGGTCACCTCGCCTTCGGGCGCGGTGATCCGCGACATCCTCCACCGCTTGCGCGACCGCTTCCCCCGCCGGGTGCTGATCTGGCCGGTGGTGGTGCAGGGCCAGGCCTGCGCGCCGGAGGTGGCGCGCGCCATCCGCGGCTTCAACGCGCTTGAGCCGGATGGCGCGATACCGCGCCCCGATCTCATCATCGTGGCGCGCGGCGGCGGCTCGGTGGAGGATCTGTGGGGCTTCAACGAAGAGGAGGTGGTGCGTGCGGCGGCGGAGTCGGAGATTCCTCTGATCTCGGCGGTGGGTCATGAAACCGACACCACGCTCATCGACCTTGCCGCCGACATGCGCGCCCCCACCCCCACGGCGGCCGCCGAACTGGCGGTGCCGGTGCGCATGGAGCTTCTGGCCCGGGTCGAGGAACAGGGCGCGCGGCTGTCGCGGGCCATGAGCCAGGCCATTGCCCGGCGCCGCCAGCGGCTGGACGACCTCTCGCGCGCCCTGCCGCGGCCGGCGACGCTGCTGGAGGGGGCGGCCCAGCGGCTCGACCGCGCCGCCGAGCGCCTGCCCGCCGCTCTGCGCGCCGCGGCCCAGCGCAAGCGCCTGCACCTCAGCGAGCTTTCCGCGGCCATCCGCCCCCAGGCCATGCGCCGCCGCCTGCGCGAGGCGCGCGCGCGCCTGGACGAGCGCGCCGCGCGGCTGAAACCGGCGCTGCTGCGCCGCGACGTCACGCGCCGGGCCCGCGAGCTGGAGCGCCTGCAGGGGCGTTTCGCCGTCGCGTCCCGCCACGGGCTGGAGCAGCGCCGCCACAAGCTGCAGGCGCTGGCGCGGATGCTTCAGGGCCTGGGCTATACCGAGACGCTGCGGCGCGGCTATGCGGTGGTGCGCGGCGACGGGCGGATCGTCACCGGGGTCGAGGCCGCGCGCAAGGCCGCGGCGCTGGAGATCGAGTTCGCCGACGGCCGGGTGCCGGTGGGCCGGGCCGGCGGGCCGCCGCGCAAGCCGGGCCGGGGCGGCAGGGGCGGCAAGGGCGTGCCGCCCGAGGGGCAGGGCTCGTTGTTCTGACCGCCCCGGCGGGCCGGGCCGATCCGGTGCAACATGGTGCAAGGTTCCCTCAGGCCCCCACCTCGGGGCCGAGGCAGACCGGCAGGCGCTCCGAGCGGCGCGCCTCGCAAAGCGTCACGCCCTCTTCCTCGCCCATGAAGGTGGCCCGCAGCCCGTTGCCGGTGTCGAAGAAGGTCCAGCACTACTCTTCGGGTTCGTTTTCGCAGACGAAGCAGATCAGCGCCGGTTCGCGCTCGTACCACCATCCGTCTTCGCACTGCCCGTCGAGAAAGGCCCAGGTGACCTGACGGCCGGGGCGGTACTGCTCGAACCCGTGGATTTCGCCCGCTTCCATGTAGGTGAGGGTCCGGCTGCTGGTGCAGGCGTCGAATTCGGCCCCGCTGAGGGGCTGCTGCCCCCCGGCGGCGGCGCTTGCGGCGGCGGCAAGCAGGACGCTTGGTGCCAGTGCCCTGATCATCGTCTCATTCCCGGCCTGCGGTGGAGGGCGCGGTTTCCGGCGCGTCGGGGCGCCAGCGGGCCAGGCGCCGGCCCATGATGCGCTTCCAGCGCCGGGGAAAGAGCGCCAGCGTCCCCGCCACCGGCAGGCTGCAGGGCAGCATCGGCAGGGTGGGCTCGAGCTCCAGCTCGGGGTAGGGGCGGGCCGGGTGCAGGTGGTGGTCGGAGTGGCGCGGCGCGTTCAGCATCATCAGCGAGGTGAAACGGTGCGGCGTGTTCCATGAATGCTGCGGGCCCACGGGTTCGGGGCGGCCATCGGGGCCTGCCTTCCGCCTCAGCCCGTAATGCTGCACGTAATCGGACAGCAGCAGCTGCATCGTGGCATGGCCCGCCAGCGCCAGATGCGCCGCCACTCCCGCCGCTCCGGCCAGCAGCCACGAGAGCGCCAGCGCCACCAGCCCGCCCGCCACATAGGTCACATAGGGGTGCAGGCCGCGGGCGCCGGCCTTGCGGCGGCGGTTTTCCTCGGCCAGCCCGGCCCGGAAGGAGCCGACCCAGGCGCGCGGGGCGAAATGGTAGAAGCTCTCGCCCTCGCGGGCGGTGTTCGGGTCGGCCTCGGTGCCCACATGGACGTGGTGCACGTAGCGATGCGCCGAAGTGTGGTGCCCGAACATGAGCGAGACATAGACCCACTTGCCCAGTTCGTGCAGGGCGCGCTGGCTGCGGTGGATCAGCTCGTGCGCATTGGCGTTGGAGACCTGCCCGAAGAACAGCCCGAAGGCGAGGAAGGCGACCAGCCTTTCCCACGGGGCCAGCCCCGCCTGCCCGGCCACCGCCCAGACGGCGAGGTAGAGCAGCGGGAAATGCAGCACCGCCAGCAGGGCCGAAAGCGCATTGGCGGGCGCTTGCGTGGTGCCGGGGGCGGCGGGCCGGGTGGCCCCGGCGATCAGCCGGTCCATCAGCCCGGCGAACAGGGTGATATAGAGAAGGGCCGCCACCAGCCATCCCCCGCCCAGCAGGGCGCCGGCGGCCAGGAGAGCGACCGGCGTCAGGGTGACCAGGGCGAAAAGCGCGATCAGGGGGCTCATGGCACGGCTCCGGGTTCTCCGTCGGCAGTGTTGCCCGATGGCGTGGCGAATTCCACAGAAAATGTTGCCGGCGCGCAGAGGGGAACGCGGCCCGGCGGCCTTCCAATGCCCGGCGGGAAGGATTAAGTGACAGGAGCAATCGGAGGCGGCGGATGTCATTTTTCAACAAGCTCAGGAACAGGCTTTTCAAGTCTTCGAAGAAGATCGAGGAGGGGTTGGACGCGATTGTCCAGGAGGGCGGCGTCGAGGAAGAGGAGGCCGTCGGGGAGGCCACCGGGCCCGTTGCCCCGGCCTCTGCACCGGTGCAGGCTGTTCCCGAGCCCGAGCCCGAGCCCGAGCCCGAGCCCGAGCCCGAGCCCGAGCCCGGCGTTTCCGCCCCGGTCGAGCCGGGCGAGGAGGCGGGCCTTCTGGGCCGCATCCTGGGCCGTCGCCCCCGGGGCAAGGTCATCCGGCGCG
>WFPZ01000061.1 GCA_015487335.1 Paracoccaceae bacterium | reverse complement strand
ACCTCGGGCAGGTGGACCAGCTCGCGCAGCCGGGGGAACGGGTCGGTGGCATGGGGGATGGCGTTGGCGGCCACGAAATGCTCCTGAAAGCGCGGCTCGATGGCGGTTTCCACCTTGGTGATGGCGCGCACACGCTCCTCGATCTCGCGCCGCGCGGCCACCGAGCACAGGGCGATTCGCGCCCCGGTGCCGGCCGCGTTGCCCGCCGAGGTGACCTTCTCCAGCGCCACGTCGGGGATCATGCCCAGCACCATCGCGTGCCTGGGCGAGATATGCGCCCCGAAGGCCCCGGCCAGCACCACGCGATCCACCCTTTCCACGCCCATCTCGTCCATCAGCAGCCGCGCGCCCGCGTAAAGCGCCGACTTGGCCAGCTGGATGGCGCGGATGTCGCCCTGGGTCACCGCGATGCGCGGCCCGCCCCGGGCCGAGGCGTCATGCAGCAGATAGGCGTGGGTGCGCCCCTCGGGCTGGCAGCGCCAGGTGCCGGTCTGCCCGGGCGAGCCGATCAGCCCCGAGGCATCGACGATGCCGGCCATGCGCATCTCGGCCACCGCCTCGATGATCCCCGAGCCGCAGATGCCCGTCACCCCGGTGGCGGCGGTGGCCTCGGCAAAGCCCGGCTCGTCGGACCACAGCTCGCAGCCGATGACGCGAAAGCGCGGCTCCTTCGTGGCGGGATCGATCTCGACGCGCTCGATGGCGCCGGGGGCGGCGCGCTGGCCCGAGGAGATCTGCGCCCCCTCGAAGGCCGGCCCGGTGGGCGAGGAGCAGGCCAGCACCCGCTCGCGGTTGCCCAGCAGGATTTCGGCATTGGTGCCCACATCGACCACCAGCGTCAGCTCGTCGCTGTTCCACGGCTCTTCGGAAAGGGCCACCGCGGCGGCGTCGGCGCCCACGTGGCCGGCGATGCAGGGCAGGATGTAGGCCCGGGCTGCGGGGTTGATCGCGCTCAGCCCCAGATCCGCCGCATCGAGCGAGAGCGCATCCGAGGTGGCCAGTGCGAAAGGGGCCTGGCCCAGTTCCACCGGGTCGATGCCCAGCAGCAGATGGTGCATCACCGGGTTGCCCACCAGCACGCATTCCACGATCTGCGCGGGCTCCGCCCCGGCCTCTTCGGCGACCGTCCGGGCCAGTCCGTCGAGCGCCTCGCGCACCGCGGCCGTCATCTCGGCCGCGCCGCCGGGGTTCATCATCGCGTAGGAGACGCGGCTCATGAGGTCTTCGCCGAAGCGGATCTGGGGGTTCATCACCCCGCCCGAGGCCAGCACCGCGCCATCGGTCAGATCGCACAGATGCGCCGCGATCGTGGTCGAGCCGAGGTCGATCGCCAGCCCCATGAGCCGGCCCTCGAACAGCCCCGGCCAGATGTCGAGGATGCGCGGGGCCCGGTCATGGTTGCCCTGGTGCAGGGCCACCGTCACCGCCCAGTTTCCCTTGCGCAGGGCCGGTTGCAGCCCGGCCAGCGCCGGCAGGGCGATCTCGGGGGGCTCGATCTGCCACTGTTCCCGAAGGGCCGCACGCAGGCGCTGCAGATCGCCCGAGGGGTCGTGCATGTCGGGTTCGGCGACCTCGACATAGAGAAGCCGGGTGGCCGGATCCATGGTGATCTCGCGCGCTTCGGCCCGCTTGCGCACCACCTGCTTGTGCACCTGGCTTTCGGGGGGCACGTCGATCACCACGTCGCCCATGATCCTGGCCTGGCATCCCAGCCGGCGGCCCGGCCCCAGGCCGCGGATGCGGTCGTAGCGGTCCTCGACCTCGTTGACGGGGGAGAGCGCGCTCTCGCGCACCTTCACCCCGTGCTTGGGGAAATCGCCGAAGGCGGGGCTGACCTGGCAGCGCGAGCAGATCCCCCGCCCGCCGCAGACCGAATCGAGATCGACCCCGAGCCGGCGCGCCGCCTCCAGCACCGGGGTGCCGGCGGGCACGCGGCCGCGCTTGCCCGAGGGGGTGAATATCACGAGAGGGTCCTGTGCCATCGGGGCCGTCCATCGGTTGCGTCGGCGGACCATAGCGCATGGGGCGCGCGGGGGGAAAGATGCCGGGCGGCTGATTCCGGCCCGGCGCGCGGGGCTTGCCTCAGCCCGCCCGCCGCCTGCGCCGCCCGCCGCGGCCCGAGCGCCCGCCGCTGGCGCCCGAAGCCGCCGCCGCGCGCGAGGCTTCGGGGAAGGGCGTGCCCTCGGCCACCGCATCGAGCACTCGGGCAAAGCGGATCCACTCGGCGCCGTTGGGGTCGTGATTCATCAGGAAGTTGGCGGCGCGCACCGCTTCCATTTCCACCGGGCGGGTCGGGTTCATGATGGCGCTGGTCATGCCGGCGCCGATCGCCATGGGCAGGAAGGCGGCGTTGATCCCGTGCCGGTGCGGCAGCCCGAACGAGATGTTCGAGGCCCCGCAGGTGGTGTTCACGCCCAGCTCTTCGCGCAGGCGGCGCACAAGGGTGAAGACCTGCTGCCCGGCGCTGGCCATGGCGCCGATCGGCATCACCAGCGGATCGACCACGATGTCATGGGCCGGGATGCCGAAATCGGCGGCGCGCTCGACGATCTTCTTCGCCACGGCGAAGCGCACGTCGGGGTCTTCGGAGATGCCGGTGTCGTCGTTGGAGATCGCCACCACCGGCACGTTGTATTTCTTCACCAGCGGCAGGATTGCCTCCAGCCGCTCTTCCTCGCCGGTGACCGAGTTGAGCAGCGGCCGGCCCTCGGCCGCCTCCAGCCCCGCCTCGAGGGCCGCCGGCACCGAGCTGTCGATGCACAGCGGCACGTCCACCAGCCCCTGGACCAGCTCGATCATCCGTCGCATGAGCGGGGGCTCGGTTTCGTTCGGGTCGGGGTTGGAGTTGTAGACCACGCCGGCGTTGACATCGAGCACCATCGCCCCGCAGGCGACCTGCTCCAGCGCGTCCTTTTCGACGGTGGAGAAATCCCCCGCCTCCAGTTCGGCAGCCAGTTTCTTGCGCCCGGTGGGGTTGATGCGCTCTCCGATCACGCAGAAGGGCTCGTCAAAGCCGATGACGACGGTCTTGGTTTTCGATTCGAGGACGGTTCTGGTCATGGGGATGTCTCTTGCTGGGTGTTCAGGCGGCAGAGGCGGGGCGGGCGTTCCTGCCGCCATGGGCGATGGCCCATTCGGCAGTGGCCCCGATTCCGCCGAGCGGGAAGAAATGGACCTGTTCGATGTTGCATTCGGGATGCGCCGCCTTGTGGGCGGCCAGCCGGGCGAGAAGTTCGGTGGGCTCGTATGGCATGACCAGGCGGGTCACGTCCATGGCGCGCTT
>WFPZ01000060.1 GCA_015487335.1 Paracoccaceae bacterium | reverse complement strand
CCGGGCTTCCAGATGTCGAACAGCCTGAACAGCAGGAAGCCGGTCACCCAGCCGGGCCAGGGAAAGACCCACGGATCCACGCCCATGTACCACAGCCCCCCCGAGAGCGGCCACAGGGCGATCCACTGGCCCACCACCTCGTCGATGACGATCTCGGAAGGGTCGTGATCGTCGCCGCCGCGGGTGACGGCGGCGGTGGCCAGCCAGCCCAGCACGAAGGCCGCCAGCGTGGCTGCGGCCAGAAGCGGAAAGCCCCCGGCCCAGTGCAGGCCCCAGGCCACGGGAATGGCCGCCGCCGAGCCCCAGGTGCCCGGCGCGGGCCGCAGCAGGCCGACGTAAAGGAAGGTGGCGAACAGGCGGCTCATGGGCGCACCAGCGTCGCGGTGGCCATCGCCGCGATCCCCTCCTTGCGGCCGGCAAAGCCCAGCCTCTCGCTGGTCGTTGCCTTGACCGAGATGCGCCCGGCCTCGACCCCGGCGATCCGTGCCAGGGTGGCGGCCATCTCGCCCGCGTGCGGGCCGATCTTCGGCTCTTCGCAGATCAGCGTGACGTCGGCGTTGGCCAGCCCGTAGCCGTGGGCCTCGGCCAGCGCCACCGCATGCTCGAGGAAGATCCGGCTGGCCGCCCCCTTCCAGCGTGGCTCGGACGGGGGGAAGTGGCGGCCGATGTCGCCCTCGGCCAGCGCGCCGTAGATGGCGTCCGTCAGCGCGTGCATGCCCACGTCGGCATCCGAGTGGCCCTGCAGGGCGCGGCCATGGGGCACCCTCACGCCGCACAGCGTGACGTGGTCGCCCTCGGTGAAGCGGTGAACGTCGAAACCGTTGCCGACCCTGATGTCCATGCGTCCTCTCAGATGGAGCTCGGCCCGGGCGAAATCGCCGGGCGTGGTGATCTTGAGGTTTTGCGCCTCGCCCTCGACGATGGCAACCGCCAATCCGGCGGCGCGGGCCACCTCCACGTCATCGGCGGCCCCGCCGGGGTGGGCGCGATGGGCCGCGAGGATGGCCCGGTAGTCGAAGCCCTGCGGCGTCTGGGCCCGAAACAGCCCCTCGCGCGGCACCACGCCGGCCACCTCGCCGCCCGAGCCGCGCCACAGCGCATCGCTCAGCGCAAGGCCCGGGGCGGCGGCCGTGGCGCCGGCCTCGAGCGCGGCGCAGACCCGGGCGATCAGGGCCGCGCTCGCCAGCGGCCGGGCCACGTCGTGGATAAGCACGTGGCGCGGCGCCGCGGGGGCCAGCGCCTCGAGCCCGGCACGCACCGAATCCGCGCGCGTGGCGCCCCCTTCCGCCAGCATCACATCTTCTGCGGCGAGCGGGGCCGCGATCTCGCGGTCGTCGGGATGAACGACCAGCACGATGGGGCCGATCAGGGGCGAGGCGCGAAAGGCGGCGAGCGTGTGCTCGGCCACCATGCGCCCGGCCAGCCTGCGCCACTGCTTGGGGGTGGCGCCGCCGGCGCGGCTTCCCCGCCCGGCGGCCACGATCACTGCCGCTGTCGTCATCTGCGCTCCGTTTCCTGCCGCTCCTTATTCCCGCGTGCGCGGCCGGGAATCAATGGCCGCCTTGCCCTTGCGCTGTCGCAACAGATGGCAAATGGCGCAGTGGCTGCACAAATTCCGGGCGGATTCCGGTTTCCGGCGGCCCGGCCGGCTTCGCGATTTGCCTTTTCGGTCAAGATTGACTAGCTCATGTGCGGTTGCACAAGGATTAGGCGCTTGCCCCTCCGGATCGCCAACAGAGAAATCGACCCGCCCGTGCTTCTGGCCCCCATGGCCGGGATCACCGATCTGCCGTTCCGTCGCCTGGTGCAGCGCTTCGGCGCCGGGCTGGTGGTCTCGGAGATGGTGGCCAGCCAGGAGATGGTGCAGGCCAAGCCCGGGGTGCGCGAGCGCGCCGAGCTGGGGCTGGAGGTGGAAAACACCGCCGTGCAGCTGGCCGGGCGCGAGGCGCGCTGGATGGCCGAGGCCGCGCGGATGCTCGAGGACCGCGGCGCGCGGCTCATCGACATCAACATGGGCTGCCCGGCGAAGAAGGTGACGGGGGGGATGTCGGGGGCGGCCCTGATGAAGACCCCCGACCGCGCGCTGCGGCTGATCGAGGCGGTGGTGGGGGCGGTCTCGGTGCCGGTGACGCTGAAGATGCGCCTGGGCTGGGATGAGCACAGCCTGAATGCGGCCGAAATCGCGGCCCGCGCCGAGGCCGCCGGCATCGCCATGGTCACCATCCACGGCCGCACCCGCTGCCAGTTCTACGAGGGCCGCGCCGACTGGGCGGCGATCGCGGCGGTGAAGCGGGCGGTCTCGATTCCGGTGATCGCCAATGGCGACATCACCGGCCCGCAGAGCGCGGCGCAGGCGCTGGCGCTGTCGCGGGGCGACGGGGTGATGGTGGGGCGCGCGGCGCGCGGCCGGCCCTGGCTGCTGGCCGAGATCGCCTCCGGCCTGGGCGCAGGCCCCGCGCCGCAGATCCCCCGCGGGGCCGGGCTGGCCGCGATGGTGGCCACGCATTACGAGGACATGCTGTCGTTCTACGGCACGGCCCTCGGGGCGCGGGTGGCCCGCAAGCACCTGGGCTGGTACATGGACGGGGCCGCCACCGAGCCCGTGCTGCGCCGCGAGATCCTCACCGCCGAGCCCGCGCGCGTGCTGGCGCTGCTGCCCGCGGCGCTGGCCGGGGAAGGGAGGCGGGCGGCATGAACCTCTCGGCCAGCCCCGCCGCCGACGCCATCTGGAACTCGCTTCCGGTGCCCGCCTTCCTGCTGGACGAGCGCGACGCCATCGCCGAGATCAACGCCGCCGCCGAGCAGTTTCTCAACGCCTCGGCCCGCAGCCTGCGCGGGGCGCCGGTGTTCGACCGTCTCGCCATCGACGCGCCGCTCGATTCCGCCTTCCGCCGGGTGCGCGACGACCAGTCGGTGCTGTTCGTCAACAATGTCGATGTCTCGGGCGGCCAGGCCGCGCCGCTGCAGTGCAACATCCAGATCGCGCCGCTGATGGGCCGGCCCGGCCACCTGCTGCTGCTGCTCGAGCCGCGCCAGCTGGCCGACCGGCTGGGGCGGGCCCATTCGGTGAAATCCTCGGCCCGTTCGGCCATCGGCATGGCCGAGATGCTGGCCCACGAGATCAAGAACCCGCTGGCCGGGATCACCGGGGCGGCGCAGCTTCTGTCGATGAACCTCACCCCCGAGGACCAGGAGCTGACCGACCTGATCGTCGCCGAGAGCCGCCGCATCGTGGCCCTGCTCGAGCAGGTGGAGCAGTTCGGCAACCTGCGCCCGCCCAAGCGCCGCGCGGTCAATGTTCACGACCTGCTGGAGCGGGCCCGCAAGTCGGCCGCGGTGGGCTTTGCCGCGCACATGACCTTCGCCGAGGACTACGACCCCTCGCTGCCGCCCACCTGGGTGGACGGCGACCAGATGCTGCAGGTGTTTCTCAACCTGATGAAGAACGCCGCCCAGGCCGCGGGGCCGGGAGGCGGGACGATCCGGCTGCGCACCTTCTACGACCTGTCGCTGCGGCTGCGCCGCACCGACGGCTCGGGCAACCCGCTGCCGCTGCAGGTGGAGATCATCGACGACGGCCCCGGCCTGCCCCCCGAGATCGCCGCCGACATCTTCGAGCCCTTCGTCTCGGGGCGCGAGAACGGCACCGGGCTGGGGCTGGCGCTGGTTTCCAAGATCATCTCCGACCACGACGGCTGGATCACCGTGGATTCGGTGCCCGGGCGCACCGTGTTCCGCATCGCCCTGCCGGTGGCGCCGAAAACCCTGACGGAGGAAGACTGATGGACGGCACGGTTCTGGTCGCCGACGACGACCGCACGATCCGCACGGTTCTCACCCAGGCGCTGACCCGCGCCGGCTGCAAGGTGCATGCCACCTCCTCGCTGACCACGCTGATGCGCTGGGTATCGGAGGGGAAGGGCGATCTGGTGATCTCGGACGTGGTGATGCCCGACGGCAACGGGCTCGAGACCCTGCCGAAGATCACCGAGCAGCGCCCGGGGCTGCCGGTGATCGTCATCTCGGCCCAGAACAACATCATGACCGCCATCCAGGCGGCCGAGGCCGAGGCCTACGACTACCTGCCCAAGCCCTTCGATCTGCCCGACCTGATGAAACGCGCCGCGCGCGCGCTGGAGGTGCGGCGCCGGGCGCCCGTGGCGCGCGGGGCGGGTGCGGCGCAGGAGGGCGACGAGCTGCCGCTGGTGGGGCGCACCCCGGCGATGCAGGCGCTCTACCGGGTGGTGGCGCGGGTGATGAACACCGATCTGGCGGTGCTGATCACCGGCGAGAGCGGCACCGGAAAGTCGCTGATCGCGCGCGCGATTCACGACTTCTCGGACCGCCGCACCCTGCCGTTCGTGGTGGCCGATGCGGTGACGCTGGAAACCATGGACGGGCCGGCTGCGATACTCGGCCGGGCGCGCGGCGGCTCGATCCTGTTCGACGAGGTGGGCGATCTTTCGGCCGAAGCCCAGGCGCGGGTGGTGCGCATGCTCGACAGCCTCGCCGACAACGCGCCGCGGATCATGGCCACCAGCCAGGCGGATCTGGGGCGCAAGCTCGAGGAAGGCAGATTCCGGCAGGATCTGTTCTTCCGTCTGGGCGGGGTGACGCTGAACGTCCCCTCGCTGCGCGAGCGGGTCGACGACATCCCGCTTCTGGTCGAGCACTTTCTCGCCCGGGCCGGGCGCGAGGGGGGCAGCCTGCGCCGGCTTTCCCCCGAGGCGATGCAGCTTCTGCGCGCCTACACCTGGCCGGGCAACGTGCGGCAGCTGGAAAACACCGTCCGCCGGCTTGTGGTCACCTCGCCCGGAGAGGAGATCAGCCGCGCGGAGGTGGAGCAGGCGCTGGCCAACCAGCCGGCGATGGAACCTTCCGAAGGCGGCATCTCCGGCGACAGGCTTTCGGCCTCGGTGGCCCGCCACCTGCGCCGCTACTTCGACCTGCACGGCGGCCAGCTGCCGCCGCCGGGGCTGTATCAGCGCATCCTGCGCGAGGTGGAGCTGCCGCTGATCGAGATCGCCCTGGACGCCACGGGCGGCAACCAGGCCAGATGCGCCGATCTTCTGGGCATCAACCGCAATACCCTGCGCAAGAAGATCAACGATCTGGATATCCGCGTGACACGGCGGCGCAAGTTGATGTAAAAGGGCAACAAAGAGTGGCATATCGGCGCCAGCCGCCAAGCCACCGACGGCGGCAAGGCCGCATCATGTGCGGCGCATTCAAGAGGTAGCAGCGTGCGGGCATCTGTCCGAACCGCGGCGTTGGAACGCCTGAGCAGGATCCGGCGGCAGCGGCGCTATCAGAACATCGCGACGCTCGGCCTGGTGATTCTGGGCCCGCTTCTGACGCTGCTGACCTTCCTGGTGCTGGGGCCGCTGGAGGAGGGCGCCAACTCGCCCGCACTGAGGCTGGTTCTGCTGGCCGACCTCGTCTATGTGCTGATGGTGGCGGCGCTGGTGCTGCAGCGGGTGGCGCGGATGATCGCCGCGCGGCGGGCGCAGTCGGCCGGCTCGCGGCTGCATCTGCGGCTCACCGGGGTATTCGCGCTGATTGCCCTGGTTCCCACCATCCTGGTGGCGGTCTTCGCCACGCTGACCATAAACTTCGGCCTCGAGGGCTGGTTTTCGGAGCGGGTGCGCGAGGTGGTGCGCGCCTCGCTGGCGGCCGCCCAGGCCTACGAGCGCGAGCACCGCGAGGCGTTGCGCCAGGACGTGGAGTTTCTCGCCGAATTCCTCGACAATGCCCGGCGGCGGCAGTTCTTTCTTTCCGACGGCGACCTGCGGCAGCTTCTGGGGCAGGGGCAGGGGCGCATCCAGCGCGGCTTGCGCGAGGCCTATGTCATTGACGGAGCAGGAGAAATCCGCGCCCGCGGCGAGCGGTCGTATCTTTTCGACTACGAAAGGCCCACCCCCGAACAGCTTGCCCGCGCCGCCGAGGGCGAGACGGTGATCATCGAGGACTGGGCGATCAACGAGTTCCGCGCCCTGGTCAAGCTTGACGCCTTCCCCGACCGCTACCTCTATGTGACCCGCGACGTGGACGGCAAGATCCTCAGCCTTCTGGACGACACCAAGGAAACCGTGCGCCTCTACAACCAGCTGGAAAACGAGCGCGGGCGGCTGCTGTTCGAGTTCGGCCTGCTCTACCTCGGATTCGCGCTGATCGTGATCCTTGCCTCCATCTGGCTGGGCCTGTGGTTCGCCGGGCGGCTTTCGGGGCCGGTGGGGCGGCTGGCGGGCGCGGCGCAGAGGGTGGGCGCGGGCGACCTCGAGGTGCAGGTGGCCGAAGAGGAGGGCGACGACGAGATCGCCATGCTGGGGCGGATCTTCAACCAGATGACGCGCCAGCTCAAGCGCCAGCGCGACGCGCTTCTGGAAAACAACCGCCAGATCGAGGCGCGCCGGCGGCTGTTCGATTCGGTGCTCTCCTCGGTGACCGCCGGGGTGGTGGGGCTCAACGAGGAGGGGCGGGTGACCTTCGTCAACCGCTCGGCCGAGCGGCTTCTGGCGCTGCCGGAGTCGGGCGGGCAGGCCGCCCACATCTCGGTGGCGATTCCCGAATTCGGCCCCCTGTTCGAGCGGCTGCGCAATTCGCGCGCCGAGGTGGCGCAGGAGGAGATCCGGCTCACCCGCAAGGGCAAGCAGGAAAACCTGCTGGTGCGCATGTCTACCCGGCGTAACGCCGAAGGCAGGCTGGAGGGCTACGTGGTGGCCTTCGACGACGTCACGGATCTCGTCACCGCCCAGCGCATGGCCGCCTGGGGCGACGTGGCCCGCCGCATCGCCCACGAGATCAAGAACCCCCTGACCCCGATCCGGCTTTCCGCCGAGCGGCTCAAGCGCAAGTTCGCCCCGCTGGCCGGGGAAGAGGCCGCGGCGCTTGAGCAGTATACGGATGTAATTGTCAGACAGACCAATGATTTGCGGCGCATTGTCGATGAATTTTCGCGCTTCGCCCGCATGCCCGAGCCCGAACGCCGCCGCCACGATCTGGCCAGGCTGGTGCGCGATGCGGTAACGCTGCAGGAGAGCGGACAGCCCGGGGTGCGCATCGTTTCGGAAATTCCCGCCGGCGAGGTGCTGGCCGAGGTGGACGACACCATGATCGGGCAGGCGCTGACGAATCTCATCAAGAATGCCGGGGAGGCGATCGAGGCGAAAAGGGAAAACGGAATCGATGACGGCCAGGAGCCGGAGATCCGGGTGAAGATGGCGGTTGAGGGCGACGAGGCGGTGATCACCATCGCCGACAACGGCATCGGCCTGCCCGAGGACCGGGCCCGCCTCTTCGAGCCCTACGTGACCACGCGCGCCGGGGGCACCGGGCTGGGCCTGCCGATCGTGCGCAAGATCATCGAGGAGCACGGCGGCTCGTTGCAGCTGACCGATGCCGAGCCCTTCGCCGAGGGCGCGCGGCCGGGGGCCATGGCGGTTGTGCGCCTGCCGCTTGCACATGACGGGGCGGTTGAGAAATCCGTAAGGAATTTGGTGAAATGAGAGACCATCATGGGTGACATTCTTATCGTTGATGACGAACGCGATATCCGGGAGCTGGTATCGGACATCCTGCGTGACGAGGGGTATTCGACCCGCCTTGCGGCCAATTCCGACGAATGCATGGCCGAGGTCGCGGCCGAGCCGCCGGCGCTGATGATTCTCGACATCTGGCTGAAGGACAGCAAGATGGACGGGATCGACATTCTCAAGACGGTCAGGCGCGACCATCCCGAGATCCCGATCGTGATCATCTCGGGCCACGGCAACATCGAGATCGCCGTGGCGGCGATCAAGCAGGGGGCCTATGATTTCATCGAGAAGCCCTTCAACATCGACCAGCTGCTGGTGGTGATCCGCCGGGCCATGGAGGCCTCGCGCCTGCGCCGCGAAAACCTGGAGCTGCGCCGCAAGGATGTGACCTCGGCCGAGATGGTCGGCTCCTCGACGGCGTTCAGGGCGCTCAAGGCCCAGCTGGACAAGGTGACGAAATCCAACGGGCGGGTGATGCTCACCGGCCCGGCGGGCAGCGGCAAGGAGGTGGCGGCGCGCTACATCCATGCCAATTCAAACCGTGCCGACGGGCCGTTCGTCTGCGTCAACTCCGCCTCGATCGAGCCCGAGCGCATGGAAGAGGTGCTGTTCGGCCGCGAGAGCCCCGAAAGGGGGGTCGAGGCCGGCCTGCTGGAACAGGCCAACGGCGGCATCCTCTATTTCGACGAGGTGGCCGACATGCCCCTGGGCACCCAGTCCAAGATCCTGCGGGTGCTGGTGGACCAGCAGTTCCGGCGCTCCGGGGGGGGCGGGAACATCCGCGTGGACATCCGGGTGATCTCCAGCACGAACAAGGATTTGCAGGCGGAAATTCAGGCCGGGCGCTTCCGCGAGGAACTCTATCACCGGCTCAACGTGGTGCCGATCACCGTGCCCTCGCTGGAAGAGCGGCGCGAGGACATCCCCGAACTGGCCCGCCATTTCATCTCCTACTTCAACAAGACCCAGGGCCTGCCGCTGCGCGAGCTTTCCGACGACGCGGTGGCGCTTCTGCAGACCATGCGCTGGCCCGGCAACGTGCGCCAGCTCAAGAACGTGATCGAGCGGGTGCTGATCCTGGGCGAGGGCACGGGCCCGATCACCGCCGCCGAGCTGCCCGGCCTCGAAGAGCCGGCCGAGGAGAAGGGGCGGGTGATCATCTCGGGCGCCATCGCCACCCTGCCTCTGCGCGAGGCGCGCGAGATGTTCGAGCGCGAATACCTGCTCACCCAGATCAACCGTTTCGGCGGCAACATCAGCCGCACCGCCGCCTTCGTCGGCATGGAGCGCTCGGCCCTGCACCGCAAGCTCAAGTCGCTGGGCGTGGTCACCGCCAACAAGTCGGGCGCCCGCGTCGCCTACGTGGCCGAGGGCGCCGATTGACCGCCGCCGCGGCTTCTGCCATGCCGGGGCCCCGAGGCTGTGAGGGAAAGTTGCGATGAAGGTCATCATCTGCGGTGCGGGTCAGGTGGGCTGGCAGATCGCCCGCCACCTTTCCGGCGAGAAGAACGACGTGACGGTCGTCGACAACAACCCCGATCTGGTGCGCCGCGCCACCGAGACGCTGGACGTGCAGGGCATCGCCGGCTTTGCCAGCTACCCCGACATCCTCGATCGCGCCGGGGCGCGCGACGCCGACATGGTGATCGCCGCCACCCATTCCGACGAGGTCAACATGGTCACCTGTCAGGTGGCCCATTCGGTGTTCAACGTGCCGCGCAAGATCGCCCGGCTGCGCTCGCAATCCTATCTCACCGCCATCTACTCGGATCTCTACCGCCGCGAGCACATGCCCATCGACGTGGTGATCAGCCCCGAGCGCGAGGTGGCCCAGGCCGCCCTGCGGCGGCTTTCCGCGCCCGCGGCCTTCGACATTCAGGATTTCCTCGACCGCAAGGCGCAGCTGATCGGCCTGTCGCTGGACGAAAGCTGCCCGGTGGTCAACACGCCCCTGCGCCAGCTGACCGATCTGTTCTCCACCCTGCGCGCCATCGTGGTGGGGGTGCGCCGCGAGGGGCGGCTGTTCGCCCCCGAACCGGGCGATCAGCTGTTCCCCGGCGATCAGGTCTATATCTTCACCCATGCCGATGACGTGGACCGCACGCTGGAGATCTTCGGCAAGACGGTGAAGAGGCAGGAGCGGGTGGTGATCGTCGGCGGCGGCAACGTCGGGCTGGCGGTGGCCCGGGCGCTGGAGGGGCGCGCCATGCGCATCCGCGCCAAGGTGATAGAGAAGGACAGGCGGGTGGCCGAAGAGGCGGCGGATGCGCTGGAGCGCACCATCGTGCTCAACGGCGACGGGCTGAGCCGCGAGCTGCTCGAAGAGGCCGGAGTGGAGCGCGCCGATGCCATTCTCGCGGTCACCGACGACGACAAGACGAATCTGCTGTCGGCGGTGCGCGCCAAGACCGCCGGCTGCGGCATGGCCATATGTCTGGTCAACGACCCCACGCTGGTGTCGCTGATGGCGCCGCTGGGAATCGATGCCTACATCAACCCGCGCGCCACCACGGTTTCCTCGATCCTGCGCCACATCCGCCATGGGCGGGTGCGCGGCGTCTATTCGGTGGGCGACGCCGAGGCCGAGGTGATCGAGGCCGAGGTGCTCTCCACCTCGCCGATCGCGGGGCAGATGATCCGCGACATCGACTTCCCCGAAGGCGTGCTGGTGGGGGCCGTGATGAAGGGGCAGGAGGTGATCAAGCCCACCGGCTCCACCCGTATCGAGGTGGGCGACGTGATCGCAATCTTCGCCATGTCCGACGACGTGCCCGAGGTCGAGCGCCTGTTGCAGGTGTCGGTCGATTTCTTCTGATGCTGGCCCGCATTCTCGATCTGCCGTTCTTCGTGCTGCTGATGGGGATCGGGGCGCTGTCGATGTATGTTCCGGCCGCCCAGGCGGCGGTGACCGGGCAGTTCGAGGTGATGCGCGCCTTCTTCAACAGCGCCAACCTGCTTCTGGTCTTGACCTCGATGATCGCCCTGGCCACCGCCAACCGCGAGCCCGTCAACATGGCGCGCAACCACCTGCTGGCGCTTTTCGGCACCTTCGCTCTGTTGCCGGCGATGCTGGCGATACCCTTCGTCGTCTCGGTGCCCGATACCGGCTTTCTCGATGCCTATGTCGAGATGGTTTCCTCGATCACCACCACCGGCGCCACGCTTTATGCGCCCGAGCGCCTGCCCGATGCGGTGCATCTGTGGCGCGCCCAGGTGGGCTGGATGGGGGGGTTCTTCGTGTGGGTCACCGCGGTGGCGATTCTCGCGCCGATGAATCTGGGCGGCTTCGAGGTGGTGACACCGGAGGCCACCGGGCGCGGCGCGGCGCGCGCCACCGGCGAGATCTGGGCCACCGACGGCGCGCACCGGCTGCGCCGCTTCTCCCTGCGGCTGTTCCCCATCTATGCCGGGCTGACGGCGGTGCTGTGGGTGGCGCTGCTGATGGCCGGCGAGCGCCCGCTGGTGGCGGTGAGCCACGCCATGTCGGTGCTGGCCACCTCCGGCATCTCGCCGGTGGGCGGGCTGCAGGGCGGCGCCTCGGGCCTTGCCGGCGAGGGGGTGATCTTCCTGTTCCTGTTCTTCGCCGTCTCGCGCCAGACCTTCTCGTCCGAGCGGCTCGGCGAGGGGCTGCGGCGGCTGGTCTCCGACCCGGAGTTCCGCCTCGGCCTCATGATCATCCTGCTGGTGCCTCTGGTGCTGTTCGCCCGCCACTGGCTGGGGGCGATCGAGGCCTCCGCCGGGCAGAACCTGGCCAGCGCGCTCAGGGCGCTGTGGGGGGGCGTGTTCACCGTGGCCTCCTTTCTCACCACCACCGGATTCGAGAGCGCCGCCTGGGATCAGGCCCGCGGCTGGTCGGGTCTGGAGACGCCGGGCACCATCCTGATCGGGCTGGCGCTGATCGGCGGCGGGGTGGCGACCACCGCCGGCGGGGTCAAGCTCCTGCGGGTCTATGCGCTCTACAAGCATGGCATGCGCGAGATGGAGCGCCTGGTGCAGCCTTCTTCGGTGGGGGGCGCAGGGCGCGGGGCGCGCCGCCTGCGCCGCCAGGGCGCCTACATGGCGTGGATGTTCTTCATGCTGTTTGCGCTGTCGCTCTCGGCGGTCACCGTCGCCTTTTCCATGACGGGGCTGGACTTCGAGCAATCCACCGTGCTGGCCACGGCGGCCCTTTCCACCACCGGCCCGCTGGCCGCGGTGGGGGGCGGGGCGCCGATTTCCTATGCGGCGCTGAGCGACCCGGCCAAGGGCATCCTTGCCGCCGCGATGGTGCTGGGGCGGCTGGAGACCCTGGCCATCATCGCCCTGCTCAACCCCGATTTCTGGCGCCGCTGAGCCGGCCTGCCCCGTCGGGGCGTGCATTTTGGGGCTGGACCCGCGCCGAAAGCCGCTTCATACTCGGCCTCCGAAATGAAACGGCCTGCCGCAGAGGGGCAGAACGCAACAAGACCGCGCAAGAAAAGGCAAAAAAATGGCTGCCGACAAACAGAATTTGCAGGATGCATTTCTCAATCACGTCCGCAAGACGAAGGTCCCGGTGACGATTTTCCTCATCAACGGGGTGAAGCTGCAGGGAGTGATCACCTGGTTCGACAATTTCTGCGTGCTGCTGCGCCGCGACGGGCAGTCGCAACTCGTCTACAAGCACGCGATCTCCACCGTCATGCCGTCGCAGCCGATCAGCCTCTACGACGGTGAAGAACAGCCGTGAGTGATCCCGGCGCGCCGGTGACGCGCGCCTGGGTCCTGCACCCTGACATCCTGGGCAAGGCGCAGCGCCACGCGCCCGCCTCGGCGCTGGAAGAGGCGGTGGCACTGGCGCGCGCCCTGCCGGGGCTTGAGGTGGCCGGTGCCGAGATCGTCCGCCTTCCCCGGGTGCGGCCGGGCCATCTGTTCGGGGCCGGCAAGGTGGCAGAGCTGAAGGCCCGCCTTGCCGCCGAGGAGGTGGGCCTGGTGCTGGTGGACGGCCCCGTCACCCCGGTGCAGCAGCGCAATCTGGAAAAGGCCTGGGGGGTGAAGCTTCTGGACCGCACCGGGCTGATCCTGGAAATCTTCGCCGAGAGGGCCCGCACCCGCGAGGGGGTGCTGCAGGTGGAGCTGGCGGCGCTGAACTACCAGCGCACCCGGCTGGTGCGCGCCTGGACCCACCTGGAGCGCCAGCGCGGCGGCCTGGGCTTCGTGGGCGGCCCCGGCGAGACCCAGATCGAGGCCGACCGGCGCGCCATCGACGAGGCCATCTCCCGCATCCGCCGCCAGCTTTCGAAGGTGGCGAAGACCCGCGCCCTGCACCGCGCGGCACGCGCCCGGGTGCCCTTTCCGGTGGTGGCGCTGGTGGGCTATACCAATGCGGGAAAATCCACGCTTTTCAACCGCCTGACCGGCGCGGAGGTCATGGCGAAGGACATGCTGTTCGCCACCCTCGATCCGACGATGCGGGGCGTTACCCTGCCTGCGGGGCAGCGCATCATCCTTTCCGATACGGTCGGCTTCATCTCGGATCTACCCCCCCAGCTGGTGGCCGCCTTCCGCGCCACCCTCGAAGAGGTGCTGGACGCCGATCTGATCGTGCATGTGCGCGACATCTCGCACCCCGAGACCAGGGAACAGGCCGAGGACGTGCGGCGCATCCTCGAAGAACTGGGGGTGACGGCGGACATCCCGGTGATCGAGGTGTGGAACAAGACCGACACCATGGCGCCCGAGGCGCGGGCTGCGGTGGCCGCGCGGGCAGCCCGGAGCCCGGGGGCGGTGGCGCTCTCGGCGCGCACCGGCGAGGGGGTGGAGGCGCTGCTCCAGGCAATTGGCGGCGCGCTGGAGCAGGACCGCCACGGCCGCGAGCTGTTCCTGCCCTTTTCCGAGGGCCGCAAGCGGGCCTGGCTTCATCAGCAGGGCGTGGTCGAGGCAGAAACCCCGGAGGAAGAGGGCTTCAGGCTGCGGGTGCGCTGGACGGCCCGCCAGGAAAAGGCCTTCCGGGAGCTGCAGGGATAGGCACGCCGGTGTCGGGGCATGTGGCGCCCGATCCCATTCGCCCTGCCCGGTGCGCGCATGCCTTCGGTTGCGCAGATGAACACATCCGGTCAGGAACGACATGCGCTGGCGCCAGAGCGCCTGTCTTGTCCGGGGCGGCCTGTCCCTGCGATCGGCGCCCCCTGCCTCAGCGCAGCGGCTCCAGCCGGGTGATGCCCACCGCGGCGGCGCGGGCAAGCCCGGGGTCGAGCGACATCGGGATGTATTCGCCGCGCCGCCACAGCTCTCCGAGGTCGTCGTAGAAGCGTGAAAGAGGGTGCCCCGACTGGCCGGTGGAGATGATGAACACCGAACTGTCGGGATCGGCGAAATCATACACCCCGCGATAGCCCGCGCCCTGGATGTTGATGAAGGGCTCGGGGTCGCGCCCCGAGGTGAGGCCGCGGTTGAGCGTGTTGTCGCCCCCCGAGGTGGACTGGCGGATGTTCACGAACCACCTGAGTATCGGCACCTCGCCCAGTACCGGGTGGTCCTGGCGGGCCTCGTGGGCGTCGCCCCAGCGCAGCGATTCCAGCGCCGTGCCGTAGTTTTCGCCGATCCACACCAGAGCCTCGTCGAGCGCAATCCGTGCGATGTCGGTGCAGCTTTCCTTCGGCACCGACTGCACGATGTCGCACCAGGCCGAGGCGCCGTCGATGTCGCGGAACACCCGCTCGATGAACAGCGGCTCCACCCGCGGGAAGGCGCGCGCCAGCGGGCCCAGATCGTCGCGGATCAGCCGCTCCTGCAGGGCACGCATCCAGGCCGCGTAGATCAGCGGCTCGGGCAGGTGCTCGTTCATGTCGCCGTTCCAGTCGGCCAGCATCTGAAGCGCCTGCTGGCGCAGGCGCTCCGGCGTGCCCTCGGGGGCGGGTTCGCCGGTGAACCACAGATCGCGCGCGACCAGCGGCAGAAGCGAGCGGGCGGTGTAGCTGACGGTGTCGAGCTGGGCCTCGATGAAGCTTTCGCGGGTGTGCACCTCGCGGTTCTGCATCAGCTTGCGCCAGCGCTGGATGCGCTGGCTGTCGCCCCAGGTGTAGGAGAGGTTGAGCGGGAAGGGGCGGTCGACGATCTTGTTGTTGGTGTTTCCCAGGATGCCCCCGGCAGGCGAGACGAACTCGGGGTTGGAGGCGTAGTTCATCCGCCCCTGCCAGCGGTTGGTGTCGATCCAGCCGGGGGCGGGCAGGCGCCCTTTCGTCTGGCTCTGGGCGAGGCGCCGGGGGACCACGCCGATGGTCTTCATGGCGATGGTCTCGCGGTCGGCCAGCACCAGGTTCTGGGCCGGGGCGACGAACGGCTCGCCGGCGGCGATGGCCTCGGCGATGGTGCCGGCGCGCATCAGCTTCAGGGCGAAGGCCAGCGAGGTGTCCTCGGGGCTCAGCCCCGTCCAGGCCAGCGAGACCGCATGCCCGGGAGGCGTCACCGCCGACAGGCCGAACTGGTCGGCCGGCAGCAGCGGGCCGTTTTCCGACCACCGCAGGGTGATGGTGCGCGGCGGCTGGCCCCTGACCTGGATGATCGAGGCGCGGGTGCGCAGCGGGCGGTAGCCCTCGGGGGTGAGCACCTCGTCGGGGTTGTCGGGGTTGAGCTTTTCGATGAACAGGTCCTGATCGTCCACCCAGGCCGTGGTCAGCCCCCAGCCCAGCCGGTCGGAGCGGCCCACCAGGACCGCGGGAATGCCGGGGATGGTGCCGCCGATCACCCCTCCGGTGGAAAGCTCCAGCCGCGCCAGGTACCACGGCGAGGGGGCGCTGAAGGGCAGGTGGGGGTCATTGGCCAGCAGCGTGCCGCCGGAGGCCGAGCGCGAGGGCGCGGCGGCCCAGGCGTTGGAGGCTCCGGCCTGGCCGGGGGGCGGCAGCGGGAACAGCGGATCGGGGGGAAGCTCCTGAACCGCGGCATATTTCGGCAACCCCGGAAACAGCGAGGAATATTCCGGCAATTCGGCGATGCCGCTGCCCGGCACCTCGGGCAGAAGGTCGCGCACCCGCTCGGGCGGCAGCATCAGGGAGGTGCGCGCCAGCAGGATTTCCTGGCGGAACTGGCCGGTGAGCTGCAGCGCCATCAGCTTGGCCAGGGCGATCGAATCGGCCGGCTGCCAGGGCGCGATACGGTTGGAAAACAGGAAGAATTCCGGCGCCCCGCGCCCCAGTGCCTCGCGGTTGACTTCCTGCAGCCAGGCGTTGACGCCGGCCGCGTAGGCCTCCAGCGCGGCCCGGGTTTCGGCATCCAGCGCCTCCACCGATTGCCGCGCGAGGTTGTAGATGTCGAGCCGGCGCATCAGCTCGTCCGCCTTCACGGTGCGGGGGCCGAACATCTCCGACAGCCGCCCCTGCGCGGTGCGCCGCATCATCATCATCTGCCACAGCCGGTCCTGGGCATGGGCAAAGCCGAGGCCGAAGAACACGTCGGCGTCGTTTTCGGCGAAGATGTGCGGCACGTTGTTGTTGTTGCGGACAATCTCCACCGGCCCGCTCACGCCGGCCACCTGGTGGGTCTTGTCGTAGTCGGGCAGCGAGCGCGCCGCCAGCCAGTAGACCAGCACCAGCCCGGCCAGCCCCAGGCCCACGAGCCCGAGAAAGATGCGTAGAAGCCAGCGGAATACTCTTGCCATGTCTGCCCGTTGTTGACCCCGGCTCCGGAGCCGGTAATTAGGTGGAGCAATAGGACATGTTGGCGGGAGGGGAAAGTCATGGCTGACGTCACGTTTCTGGGACTGGGGGTCATGGGCTACCCGATGGCGGGGCACCTGGCGAAGGCGGGCCATGAGGTGACCGTCTACAACCGCACCGCCGCCAAGGCCGAGAAATGGGTGGCCGAGCATGGCGGAAAGATGGCCCGCACCCCGCGCGAGGCGGCGCAGGGAGCGGAATTCGTGATGTGCTGCGTGGGCAACGACGACGATCTGCGTGCCGTCTGCCTGGGCGAGGACGGGGCGTTTGCCGGCATGAGCCCGGGCAGCGTCTTCGTCGATCACACCACCGTTTCGGCCGCCGTGACGCGCGAGCTGTATGCCGAGGCGGCCGCGCGGCAGATCTCGTTCGTGGACGCGCCGGTCTCGGGCGGGCAGGCGGGGGCCGAGAACGGCCAGCTGGTGGTGATGTGCGGCGGCGACGAGGAGGCTTTCGCCCGGGCCGAGGCGGTGATCGCGGCCTATGCCAAGACCTGCCGGCGGATGGGCGAGAGCGGGGCCGGGCAGCTGACCAAGATGGTCAATCAGATCGCCATCGCGGGGCTTCTGCAGGGGCTCTCCGAGGCGCTGCACTTCGCCGAGAAGGCGGGGCTGGACGGGCGCGCGGTGGTCGAGGTGATCGGCGGCGGCGCGGCCGGGTCGTGGCAGATGCTCAACCGCTACGAGACCATGCTCGACGACGAGTTCGATCACGGCTTCGCCGTCGACTGGATGCGCAAGGATCTCGGCATCTGCCTGCATACGGCCGACGAGTTCGGCGCTTCCCTGCCGGTGACGGCGCTGGTGGACCAGTTCTACAAGGACGTGCAGAACATGGGCGGCGGGCGCTGGGACACCTCCAGCCTGATCAAGCGGCTGCGCGCCCTGGGCTGAGGCGCGTTTCGCCGGGCAGGGGCCGCGCGGGCCGGGAGACGAGCAGGGCCGGAGGCGGGCAGGGGGCTGCCGCCCCCCCCCTTTGCCCGGCGGCCAATTCCCCCCGCGAGCATCTTGCGACTGAAGAATCGGAAGGCGGGTGTCAGCCGGGAATGTCGAACCCCGGCGGGGCCAGTTCGAACCCTTCGAAGCGGAAGCCGGGGCTGACGGTGCAGCCCACCAGCGAATAGGCGCCGGTGCTTTGCGCCGATTGCCAGTGGCCGGCGGGGACCACGAATTGCGGCCTCTGGCCCGACAGCACGTCGGGGCCGAGCAGATGGCGGGCGGGCGGACCGGCGGCGCTTTCGGCCACCGACAGCCTCAGCGGCGCGCCGGCGTGGAAGTGCCAGATCTCCGCCGCGTCCACCCGGTGCCAGTGGCTGCGTTCGCCGGCCTTGAGCAGAAACAGGATGGAGGTGCCGGCAGGGCGCTCTCCGGGGGCGGCCTCGGCGACCCAGGTCTGGCGGTACCAGCCCCCCTCGGGGTGGGGGGCAAGGCCCAGTTCGGCGATGATCCGCTCGGCCGTCACGGGGCGGGGCGCTGGCGGAGAATGGAACGCCCGGCGTATTCGGCCGCTTCGCCCAGCGCCTCCTCGATGCGGATCAGCTGGTTGTATTTCGCCAGCCGGTCGGAGCGCGACAGCGAGCCGGTCTTGATCTGGCCGCAGTTGGTGGCCACGGCAAGATCGGCGATGGTGGCGTCTTCCGTCTCGCCCGAGCGGTGGCTCATCACGTTGGTGTATCCCGCCCGATGCGCCATCTCGACCGCACGCAGGGTTTCGGAAAGCGTGCCGATCTGGTTGACCTTCACCAGCATCGAATTGGCCGCGCCCTCGGCGATGCCGCGGGCCAGCCGCGCGGGGTTGGTGACGAAGAGGTCATCGCCCACCAGCTGCACCTTGTCGCCGAGCGCTTCGGTCATCTCCTGCCAGCCGGTCCAGTCGTCCTCGGCCATGCCGTCCTCGATGGAGATGATCGGGTAGTCCGACAGCAGCCCCTCCAGAAACACGACGTTCTCTTCGCTGGTCATGGTTTTGCCTTCGCCTTCCATGACATAGCGCCCGTCCTTGAAGTATTCCGTGGCGGCGCAATCAAGCGCGAGGCAGATGTCGTCGCCCGGCGCGTAGCCGGCCTTCTCGATCGCCCTGAGGATGAAATCCAGCGCCTCGCGGGTGCCCGAAAGCGCCGGGGCGAAGCCGCCCTCGTCGCCCACGGCGGTGGACAGCCCGGCCGCCGAAAGCTCCTTCTTCAGCGTGTGGAACACCTCCGAGCCCATGCGCACCGCCTCGCGGATGCTGCCGGCGGAGATCGGCATGATCATGAATTCCTGAATGTCGATCGGGTTGTCGGCATGTTCGCCGCCGTTGATGATGTTCATCATCGGCACCGGCAGCACATGCGCCGCCGCCCCGCCCACGTAGCGGTAAAGCGGCAGGGCGGAAAACTCGGCCGCCGCCCGGGCGCAGGCAAGCGAGACGCCGAGAATGGCGTTGGCTCCCAGCCGGCCCTTGTTGTCGGTGCCGTCAAGCTCGATCATCATCGCGTCGATGGCCTCCTGCTCGGTGGCGTCCATGCCCGCCAGCGCCTCGGCCAGCTCGCCGTTGACGGCCTCCACCGCGCCCAGAACGCCCTTGCCCAGGTAGCGCGCCGGGTCGCCGTCGCGCCGCTCCACCGCTTCGTGGGCGCCGGTGGAGGCCCCCGAGGGCACCGCCGCGCGCCCCATCGTGCCGTCCTCGAGGATCACGTCCACCTCGACGGTGGGGTTGCCCCGGCTGTCGAGGATCTCGCGGCCGATGATGTCGATGATGGTGCTCATTTCTTTTCCTTCTTGATGGGAATGCCATAGAGTTCCAGCCGGTGGCCGGTGATGCGGTAGCCCAGCTTGCGGGCGATCTTTTCCTGCAGGGCCTCGATTTCGGGGTCGACGAACTCGATCACCTCGCCGGTGGTGATGTCGATCAGGTGATCGTGGTGCTCGCGGTCGGCGTGCTCATAGCGCGCCCGGCCGTCGCCGAATTCGTGCTTGTCGAGGATGCCGTTGTCCTCGAACAGCTTCACGGTGCGGTAGACGGTGGCCAGCGAGATCTTCGGGTCGATCTTCAGGGCGCGGGCATAGAGCTCCTCGGCGTCCGGGTGATCGGTCGCCTCTTCGAGAACGGTCGCGATGATCCGGCGTTGCTCGGTCATGCGCAGGCCGCGCTCGGCGCATTTTTCAAGGATCTTTCCCGCCATCTGCCGTTTTCCGCATTTCGGGGCCTTGTTAGCGCAGGCCGCGCGCCGCCGGAACCCGAATCTG